>NZ_JBAMDI010000030.1:0-93736 GCF_036961695.1 Pseudomonas sp. CGJS7
CGATACCGGCCTGCTCGGCGTCGCGTGCGGCCTGTTGCGCATCGCGGTCGGCTTGGCGGGCATCGCTCATGCGCTGCTTCAAACGGGTCAGCGTCGCGGCGTCCTGCACCGGCTGGTAGCGGCCGTCGTCGCCCACGCGATAGTAATTGTCGCCCTTGACCGCCCACACCAGCGGCTTGCCGCCGTTAACCAGTTCGGTGATGCGGGTTTCGCCGTCCTGCTTGTTCGAGGAATGGATGGACACGGTGCTGGTGCGGGTTTTCGGCGCGGCGTCGGCGGCCGCGGCGGTGACCCGATACGGCACCAGTCCCAGCAGCACCACCGCGGCGGTCAGCACCAGGCCGCCGAGATGCGAGGACGAAGTCGAATTTTGCAGCATGGTCAATCTCCTCTTGAGCGAGGTGTACGTGGGGGACGCGCTGGCGACGCCAGCGGCGGGACGCGGCGCCACGCCCAGGCGCAGCAGCAAGCGACCGTAGTCCTGCGCCGCGTAGCGCCGGCTGGCGAGCACGTCGGCGTCGCAGGCCGCTTCGCGGGCGATCGAATATTCCCGCGCGATCACATGCGCGAGCGGATGAAAGAAGAACAGGTGCTGCACCAGCGCCGGCACCCAGCCCCACCACAAGTCGCGGCGGCGCACATGCACCAACTCGTGATGCAGGGCCATCGCCAGCTCTTCGCCGCTGAACTGGGCCAGACGCTCGCGCGGCAGCAACACCGCATCGGGCCAGGGGCCGATCAGTTGCGGCGAATCGATCTGCGCCGACAGCCGCAGCGGCGGCAACCGGGTCAGACCCAGACTGTCGCCGAGCGCGCGATACGCCTGCAGCACCCACGGTTGATCGCAGGGTTGCGCCTGCGCGATGCGCCGACGCGCCGACGCGTAACCGCGCGCGCTGGCCACGGCGATCAGCAAGAAACCCGACAACCACAACGCCGCGAACGCCAGCGGCCACGACAACCAGTCCAGCGCCGAGGCCGGCACCGACACCGCTACCGATTCGCCGACCGCGCTCGCCGCCAGATCGCCGCGGGTGGCGAAGAACGGCAACTGCGCGCTGGCCGACAACTGCGGCGCGGCCGGCGCGGCGAGCGCCGCCTGGTCCCACGCCACCGGCAACACCGGCAAACGCAGCGGCGTCGGCCACAACGCGCCGACCAGCAACTGCAACGAAGCGAACCACCACAGCCAGCAGCGCAGACTGGGGCTCAGCCGCACGTAACGGCACAGCGCCCACACCGCCGCGACCACCAGCAGCGATTGCAATCCGGCCGCGAACAAGCGCGGCAACAAGGTTTCGCCGATCCACTGAAGACTCATCTCAATTCTCCTTACGGCGCGATTGCAGATCGGCGACCAGACTTTCCAGTTCGGCCAGTTCGGCGTCGCTGACTTGCGCGCGCTCGGACATCCAGGCCACGAACGGCGACACCGACCCTTGCAAGGTGTTGGCGACGAAACTGGCCACCGCCGAGCGCTTCACATCGTCGGGTTCGGTCGCGGTGGAATAGCGGTACACCCCGCCGGACTTGCGCCGACGCAGGTAGGCCTTGGCGCGCAGCCGCTCCATCATCGTCAGCACGGTCGAACGGGCCAGCCCGCGCGGTTCGCCGTAGCCGGCGGCGACGTCGCCGACCGAGGCTTCGCCCTGTTCGGCCAGGTATTGCAGCAGCGCCAGTTCCTGGTCGCCGATGGATTTGCGGCTCATATCGCCCCTCGTGGCTACATCTGTAGTCAGGATGCTTGTGACTACATCGGTAGTCAACGTGACTGAAGTCATGGCAGCGGCCCCTCGCCTTACCCATCCAGTCGGATTCGCCCAACCCCGTCGCGGTTTAAAGGCCGCGCCGCGGCGGCCTGTAATAGTGTTCGTGGGCGCGCCCGTGACAGCATTCGCGCATGCACTCGCACAGCCACCACGGTCATCACCACGGCGTCAGCGGCACCCGCGCGTTCGCCGCGGTGACCCTGATCAATCTCGCCTACACCGCGCTGGAAGCCGGCTACGGCTTCATGACCAACTCATTGGCGCTGCTGTCCGATGCGCTGCACAACCTCGGCGACGTGCTCGGCCTGGGCCTGGCCTGGGGCGCGGCGGCATTGGCCAAGCGCATGCCCACCGACCGCCACACCTACGGTTGGCGCCGCGCCACCTTGCTGTCGCCGTTGGCCAATGCCTTGTTGCTGGTCGGCTTCTCCGGCGCGTTGGCATGGGAGGCGATCCGCCGCTTCAGCGCGCCGCCGGAAATTCCCGCGCTGCCGGTGATCGTGGTCGCCGCGCTCGGCATCGCGGTCAACCTCGGCGCGGCCTGGCTGGTCCGCGACGGCCACGAGCACGACCTCAACCGGCGCGGCGCGTTCCTGCACTTGATGGCCGACGCGGCGGTGTCGCTGGCGGCGGTGCTGGCCGGCGCGGGCATGTGGCTGACCGGCTGGGAATGGCTGGATCCGGCGATCGCGCTGCTGATCGGCGCGGTGGTCGCGATCGGCGCGTTCGGACTGCTGCGCGAGGCGTTCAACGCGGCGATGGACGCGGTGCCGCGCGGGATCGATCGCGGCGAGGTCGAGGGATTGCTGCGCGAACAACCGGGCGTGATCGCGATCCACCATCTGCACATCTGGTCGCTGGGCGCGGGCGAAATCGCCATGACCGCGCATATCGTGCGTCCCGACGACAGCGACCACGACGCCTTCATCGATCGGCTCAACCGCGAACTGGACCGTCGCTTCGGCATCAACCACCCGACCTTGCAGGTCGAACACGGCCGCGCCTGCGAACACGACCGCCACGACCGCGCGCCGCACGGCGGGCATGGCCACGGCCACGGCGATCACGATCACCACCACGATCACGACCATTCCCACCACGACCACAGCCACGACCACCCCGCGCAGCCGCAACCCGCCGCCGCCCGCGGCGACTGCGATGGCGAGCGCCACGACCACCCGCGCGAACACAGCCACCTCCACCATCCCTGAGCGGCGCCGCGCCCGCGCGCGATGTTGCGGTGCAGCGAAGTCGCTCGCCGCACGCCGATCCCGCCCACCGAGCCCCGCGCCCAGCCGCGCATGCGCGCGCAAAACGTGACCGATGCCGCGCCCGAGCGGGCCGCGCGGCGCTCCGATCTATTCCGCCGCGGCCGGCAAAAACGCCGCGATCCCGCAACGATCGCGCCCCGATCGGCGGCCATGGCGACCGCCGCCGCCACCGGCGTGGTCCGCAAAACCCGCCCGAGCCCATATAATCCCGCGATTACCGCTACAGGACCGGAGCCGGCGATGCTCAACGACATCAAGAAAGACGCTCAGAACCGCATGGCCAAGAGCGTCGAAGCCTTTCGCCACGACTTGACCAAGATCCGCACCGGCCGCGCTTCGACCGCGCTGGTCGACCATCTGAAGGTCAACTACCACGGCTCCGACATGCCGCTGGGCCAGGTCGCAAGCGTCCAGGTCAGCGATGCGCGCACCCTCACCATCACCCCGTGGGAAAAGCAGATCGTCGGCGCGGTCGAGAAGGCCATCCTCGCCTCCGACCTGGGCCTGACCCCGAACACCGCCGGCACCGTGATCCGGATCAACCTGCCCGCACTGACCGAAGAGCGCCGCAAGGAACTGACCAAGGTCGTGCACAGCCAGAGCGAGGACGCCAAGGTCGCGATCCGCAACATCCGCCGCGACGCCAACCATCAGGCCAAAGAGCTGCTCAAGGACAAGAAGGTCACCGAGGACGAGCTGCGCGGCTTCGAAGGCGACATCCAGAAGGTCACCGACAGCGCGATCAAGGACGTCGACGGCGTGGTCAAGGCCAAGGAACAGGAATTGATGGCGGTCTGAACGCAGGCCATCGCGGCGGCCGCGCGCACGCGCCCGGCCCGCAGCCGCGCTGAACTTCTGCGTATCGTGCGGGTCCACAACGGTCGGTGTCCTCGACCGGCCCGCCGCAGCCACCGCGCCGCACCCTGGACGCAGCGGCTTTCACCCTCGTCCATCGCCCCATCCGTTGCCTGAGGTCCCCATCATCGGCGCCATGCCTTCCGAGCCCGTCAACGCCGCGCCCGCACGCATCCCGCGCCACCTGGCCGTCATCATGGACGGCAACGGTCGCTGGGCCGAGCGGCGCCGCCGCCCGCGCATCATCGGCCACCGCGCCGGCGCGCGCGCGGTCAATATCTGCATCGACTTCTGCATCGCCCGCGGCGTCCGCGCGCTGACCCTGTTCGCGTTTTCCAGCGAAAACTGGGGCCGGCCGGAGGACGAGGTCGGCGCGTTGATGAAGCTGTTCCTCAACGCGCTGGACCGCGAAGTCGAAGAACTCGACCGCCGCGGCGTGCGCGTGCGCTTCATCGGCGAACGCGACCGGTTCTCGGACAAGATCCGCGAACGCATGGCCGCGGCCGAACGCCAGACCCAGGCCAACGACCGCCTGCACCTGAGCATCGCCGCCAGCTACGGCGGCCGCTGGGACATCGCCCAGGCCGCGCGCGCGCTGGCCCAGGACGTGGCCGCCGGGCGCCTGGACGCCAGCGACATCGACGAGACCCTGCTGGCCTCGCGCATGTCGCTGTCCGACCTGCCGGCGCCGGACCTGTTCATCCGCACCGGCGGCGACACCCGGATCAGCAACTTCCTGCTCTGGCAGTTGGCCTACACCGAACTGTGGTTCACCGAAGCGCTGTGGCCGGAACTGGACGCCGTGTTGCTGCAGCAAGCGCTGGACGATTTCGCCAGCCGCGAGCGCCGCTTCGGCCTGACCGGGGCGCAGATCGCGTCCCAGACCAACGAGACCGTTGAATGACCCGAACCCGCCTGCTTGCCGCGCTGGTCATGGCCCCCGTCGCGATCGCCGCGATCTTGCTGTTGCCCACGCCATGGATGATCGCGCTGGCGGCGGTGCTGTTCCTGGCCGGGCTGTGGGAATGGTTCGACCTGGCCGAAATCGAAGACACCCTGTCGCGCACCGTGTTGCTGGTGGTGCATCTGGCGATGATGGTGGCGATTGTCTGGGCCTCGCGCACCGGCGGTCTGGACGCCGAACAGGCGCCGTCGATGGTGTTGTTCAAGATCGCCTCGTTGATCGGCGTGATCTGGTGGCTGCTGGCCCTGCTGTGGCTGCAGCGCTTCAATTTCGCCAGCGATCACCGCACTTATGCGCGGATGTTCAAGCTGGCCGCCGGCGCGCTCAGCGTGATTCCGGCCTGGTGCGCGCTGGTCTGGATCCACGCCGAGGGCCCGAACGGGCACTGGTGGTTGTTGGCCGCGCTGGCGGTGGTGTGGGCGGCCGATTCGGGCGCCTACTTCGCCGGGCGCAAGTTCGGCATGCTCAAGCTGGCCCCGCGGGTCAGCCCGAACAAGACCGTCGAAGGCCTGATCGGCGGCGCGGTCGCCGGCGTCGCCGCCGGCGTGGGGTTCTCGCTGCTGGCCGGCGCGACCACCGCGCAGTTGCCGTGGGTGGCGTTGGTGTCGCTGGTCGCGGTGCTGTTTTCGGTGGTCGGCGATCTGTTCGAGAGCCTGCTCAAGCGCCATGCCGGGGTGAAGGATTCCGGGCATTTGATTCCGGGCCACGGCGGCATCCTCGACCGCATCGACGGGGTGCTGGCGGCGCTGCCGGTGTTCGCGCTGGGCAAGGCGATTTTCGGGTTTTGATGATGATCGCGCGGGTACAAGCAAATCCCCCCTGCCCCCCTTTTGCAAAGGGGGGAAAAGCGGCATGCGCAACGGGTTTGGCAGCGCCGACGGCTTGTCTTCCCCCTTTGCAAAAGGGGGACCGAGGGGGATTGCCCCCAGCCCTGGGCAGCGCCCGCACCGGAGCCCACCCATGACCGCCCCCGCCCGCAACGTCGCCGTCCTCGGCGCCACCGGCTCGATCGGCACCTCGGCCCTGGACGTGATCGCCCGCCACAGCGGACAACTGCGCGCCACCGTGCTCGCCGCCGGCGGCAAGGTCGACGCCCTGCTCGCCCTGTGCGAACGCCACCGCCCCGAACACGCGGTGATCGCCGACGAATCCGCCTACCCCGCCCTGCGCGAGGGCCTGCGCGAGCGCGGCCTGGCCACCCAGGCCCATTGCGGCGACGACGCCCTGGTCCAGTTGGTGTCCTCCGACGTCTGCGACACCGTGGTCGCCGCCATCGTCGGCGCCGCCGGTCTGTCCTCGACCCTGGCCGCGGCGCGCGCCGGCAAGCGCCTGCTGTTGGCCAACAAGGAATCCCTGGTCCTGGCCGGCGAACTGCTGATGCAGACCGCGCACCAGGCCGGCGCCTGCATCGTGCCGATCGATAGCGAGCACAACGCGATCTTCCAGTGCCTGCCGGCCGCGCAGGCGCGGGTCGAAGGCCACCGCGCCGCGCAAACCGCCGCCGCGAGCGCCTCGCAAGGCCCTGCCCACGCCGGTTTGAAGCGGATCCTGCTGACCGCCTCGGGCGGCCCGTTCCGCGGCCGTACACGTTCGGATCTGACCCAGGTCACCCCGGAACAAGCCGTCGCCCACCCGAAGTGGTCGATGGGCCCGAAGATCTCGGTCGACTCGGCCACCTTGATGAACAAGGGCCTGGAAGTCATCGAGGCGCACCACCTGTTCGGAGTCGAGGGCGAGCGCATCGAAGTGCTGGTGCACCCGCAAAGCCTGGTCCATTCGCTGGTCGAATTCGTCGACGGCTCGACCCTGGCCCAGCTCGGCCTGCCGGACATGCGCACCGCGCTGGCGGTGGGCTTCGGCTGGCCGCAACGGATCGACTCGGGCGTGGCCGGATTGGACCTGCTGGCCCACGGCCGGCTCGATTTCGAACGCCCGGACCTGGACGCCTTCCCCTGCCTGCGCCTGGCCTTCGAAGCCCTGGCCGCCGGCGGCACCGCCCCGGCGGTGCTCAACGCCGCCAACGAAGTGGCCGTTTCAGCCTTTCTTCAGCGGCGCCTGGGTTTCCTAGCGATACCCGCGCTGGTCGAGGACACCCTCGCCGCGCTCCCGTCCACCCCGGCCAGCTCGCTGGCGGCGTTGCGCGAAGCCGATGCACAGGCCCGCCGCCACGCCGAACAGGCGCTCGGCCGCCCCGCCCTAGCCTTCAGAGCCTGAGACAGCCATGAGCGAAATCCTGGGCTCGTTGTGGTGGCTCATCATCAGCATCGGCGTGCTGGTGACCTTCCACGAATTCGGCCACTTCTGGGTCGCCCGCCGCTGCGGGGTGAAGGTGCTGCGCTTCTCGGTCGGCTTCGGCAAGGCGCTGTACGAGCGCACCGGCAAGGACGGCACCGTCTACGCGATCGGCATGATCCCGCTCGGCGGCTACGTCAAGATGCTCGATGAGCGCGAGTACGAGATCAGCGAAGCGCTGGCGCCGCAGGCCTTCAACCGCAAGCCGGTGTGGCAGCGCATCGCCATCGTCGCCGCCGGCCCGGTCGCCAATCTGATCCTGTGCGTGGCGTTCCTGTGGGGCATGTTCGTGATCGGCCGCCCCGACTTCGCCCCGGTGGTCGGCAGCGCCAGCGCGATCGCCGCCGAATCGGGCCTGCGCCGCGGCGACACCGTGCTGCAGATCGGCGACCGCACTACGCCGACCTGGAGCGAGGTGCAAATGGCGTTGATTCCGTATGCATTGGACCGCGAGAACGTGGCGGTCAAAGTGCGTACCGAGAACGGCAGCGAACTCACCCGCCAATTGCAGCTCTCGCGCCTGCCGGCCGCGTTCGACGAACGCCGCGCGGTCCAGGTGATCGGCCTGGGCGCGCGCCACGAACTGGTGCCGGCGGTGATCGGCCGGATCACCCCGGACAGCGCCGCCTGGGGCGTGCTCGCCGAAGGCGACCGCATCACCGCGCTGGACGGCGATCCGCTGGCCAGCTGGAACGATCTGCCCGCGGCCATCGCCCGGCTCGGCGAGCACGGCGGCAAGGCCATGATCGAGGTGATCCGCAACGGCGACCGGCTCGCGCTGGAGATCGCGCCCAAGCGGATGCAGCGCGACAACGGCGAGCAATTCTGGGGTCTGGGCATCCAGCCGGCCCAGCCCAAGCCGCCGCAACGCGACGCGGTGCTGCGCTACGGCCCGATCGACGCGGTGCCCGCGGCGCTGCGCGAAAGCGTGCACCAGGCACGCGAATTGTTCGCGATGATCGGCCGCGCCTTCACCGGCCGGGTCTCGCTGCAGAACACCGTGGCCGGCCCGGTGACCATTGGCCGCGCCGCCAACGCCTACGCCAACAACGGCCCGGCCTGGTACCTGCAGCTGTTGGCGATGCTGTCGCTGAGCCTGGGAATTCTGAACCTGCTGCCGATCCCGATCTTGGACGGCGGACACCTGCTGTATTACCTTATCGAGCTGGTCAAAGGCAGCCCGGTGAGCGAGCGCGTGATGGCGGCCGGGCATTTCATCGGCCTGGCGTTGATCGCGAGCCTCATGGGTCTGGCGTTCTACAACGACATATTGAACAACCTGGTGCGCTGATGCCGGCCTGACGCTCGATCAACGTTTTAGCTTTAACGGCCGCTCTAAACCCGCCGCTCCAACCAGCCTTCGACCCCCGCCAGCCCGCCAACGCGACCTGGCAGACCAGCCCCCAACGGACGTAATGATGACGCGAATTCCTAATCGCCGCCTGCTCGCCCTCGCCCTTGCCACGGCAATGACCTCGGCCCCGGCGATTCCGGCGTTGGCGCAGTCCGCCGATCCGTTCTCCCTCGGGGGCGCCGCTCCGAACGCGCCGGGTCCCGGCTCGTTCACCGTCAGCGATATCCGCATCGACGGCCTGCAGCGCATTTCCGCCGGTACCGTCTTCACCTACCTGCCGATCGAGCGCGGCGACACGATGGACACGGCCAAGGCCGGCGACGCCATCCGCGCGCTGTACAAGACCGGCTTCTTCGAAGACGTGCAGCTCGGCCGCCAGGACAACATCCTGGTGGTGACCGTGACCGAGCGTCCGGCGATCAACAAACTCACCCTGAGCGGCAACAAGGACATCAAGTCCGAGGACCTGCTCAAGGGCCTGAAGGAAATCGGCCTGGCCGAAGGCGAAACCTTCGACCGTCTGGCGCTGGACAAGGTCACCCAGGACTTGGCGCGCCAGTACAACAACCGCGGCAAGTACAACGTCGAGATCACGCCGACCGTGTCGCGCCTGGACCGCAACCGCGTCGACCTGACCATCAACGTCAAGGAAGGCAAGGCCGCCAAGATCCGCCACATCAATCTGATCGGCAACGACAAGTTCGAGCAGAAAGAGATCCTCAACGGCTGGGAATCGCGCGAGCACAACTGGCTCAGCTGGTACCGCCGCGACGACCAGTACTCGCGCGAGAAGCTCTCCGGCGACCTGGAAAAACTCAACTCGTTCTACCTCGACCGCGGCTACGTCGATTTCGCCATCGACTCGACCCAGGTCTCGATCAGCCCCGACCGCCAGGACATGTTCCTCAGCGCCGGCGTCACCGAGGGCGATCAGTACAAGGTCTCCAGCGTGCAGGTCACCGGCGACACGATCCTGCCCAAGGATCAGGTCGAGAAGCTGGTCATCGTCAAGCCCGAGCAGATCTTCTCGCGCCGCCTGCTGGAAATCAGTTCCGAATCGATCACCGCCACCCTGGGCAACGTCGGCTACGCCTTCGCCCAGGTCAATCCGATTCCGGACGTCAACCGCGAAAACAAGACCGTCGGCATCAACATGCAGGTGGTGCCGGGCCCGCGCGTCAACGTGCGCCGGGTGATCTTCAAGGGCAATACCCGCACCGGCGATGAAGTCTTGCGCCGCGAAATGCGCCAGTTCGAAGGCACCTGGTATTCGCAAGCCGCGATCGACCGCTCCAAGATCCGTCTGCAAGGCCTGGGCTTCTTCGAAACCGTCGACGTCGAAAGCAAGCCGGTGCCCGGCAGCAACGACCAGGTCGACGTGATCTACAACCTCAAGGAAACCACCTCGGGCAGCTTCGTGTTCGGCCTGGGCTATTCGCAGCTCGGCAAGCTGACCACCCAGGTGCAGTTGTCGCAGAACAACTTCCTCGGCAGCGGCAACCGGGTGTCGGTGCAGGCGCAGCGCAGCTACTACCAGCGCCGCTTCGACTTCTCCTACACCAACCCGTACTTCACCGACGACGGCGTGTCGCTGGGCTACAACCTGTCGTGGCGCGAGCTGGATTACTCCGACTTCAACACCGCGCAGTACTCCACCACCAACGGCACCGGCCAGGTCGTGCTCGGCATTCCGTTGACCGAGACCGACTCGATCACCGGCCTGCTCGGCATCGACAGCAACGAAATCCTGGTCAGCCGCGGGCTCACGCCGCCGAGCATCGTCGATTACCTCGACGCGCTGGGCCGGCGCACCTTCCACGCCTGGCGCGCGCAGATCGGCTGGGGCCGCAACAGCCTCAACCACGCGCTGACCCCGACCAACGGCACCCAGCAGCGTCTGTGGCTGGAAGCGACCCTGCCGGGTTCGACGGTCGAGTACTACAAGATCAACTACAACTTCTCCAAGTTCTGGCCGTTGTCGCGCCACCTGGTGCTCAACACCCGCACCGAACTGGGTTACGGCGACAGCTACGGCAAGGACGTCAGCCGGGTGATCGACCGCAATCCCGGCGGCACCCCGCAGTTGGAAACCATCACCGCCTCGGGCCTGCCGTTCTTCGAGAACTTCTACGCTGGCGGCGTGCGCTCGGTGCGCGGCTTCACCGACAACACCCTGGGTCCGCGCGAACGGGCCAGCAGCGGCAGCTACGCCCAGCCGCTCGGCGGCGCGTTCAAGACCACCGGTTCGCTGGAAATGTACTTCCCGACCCTGCTCGATACCCCGGCCGCGCGCATTTCCGCGTTCGTCGACTTCGGCAGCGTGTACAAGGATTACGACGCCTTCGACGCGGGCGAACTGCGCGCTTCGGCCGGCATCGCGATGATGTGGCGCTCGCCGATGGGTCCGATCTCGATCAGCTACGCGTTCCCGTTCAAGAAGATGGGCCCGACCTACAGCCCCGACGGCAAGACCCAGATCGATCGCGGCGACGAGTTGGAACGCTTGCAGTTCACCTTCGGCGGCACGTTCTGAGCGCGGCCCACCCGCCGCGCCCACCGATGGATGCACCCGTCCATTCCGCCCGCGAACTGGCCGAGCGATTCTCGCTCGGCCTGCACGGCGACGCCGACGCCCGCGTAAGCGGCGTCGGCACCCTGGCCAAGGCCGGTCCCGGCCAACTGGCCTTCCTGGCCAATCCCAAGTACCGCGCGCAGCTGGCCGACAGCCACGCCAGCATCGTGGTGATGCGCCAGGACGACGCCGCCGGTTACTCCGGCACCGCGCTGATCGCGCGCGATCCCTATTCCGCCTTCGCCAAGATCTCGGCCCTGTTCGAGCCCAAGCCGGTGCGCGAGCCGGGCGTTCACGCCTCGGCCGTCATCGACCCCAGCGCCCAGGTGTCGCCGGACGCGCATGTCGGCGCGTTCGTCAGCATCGGCGCGCGCAGCCGGATCGAAGCCGGGGCGATGATCGGCCCGGGCTGCGTGATCGGCGAGGACTGCGTGGTCGGCGCCGGCAGCGAGTTGATCGCGCGGGTGACCCTGGTGACCCGGGTGCGCCTGGGCCAGCGGGTGCTGATCCACCCCGGCGCGGTGCTCGGCGCCGACGGTTTCGGCCTGGCCATGGAAGCCGGCCGCTGGCTCAAGGTGCCCCAGCTCGGCGGCGTGTCGGTCGGCGACGATTGCGAGATCGGCGCCAACACCTGCATCGACCGCGGCGCCATCGACGACACCGTGCTGGAAGAAGACGTGCGCCTGGACAACCAGATCCAGATCGGCCACAACGTCCACATCGGCGCGCACAGCGCCATGGCCGGCTGCTCGGCCGCGGCCGGCAGCGCCCGGATCGGCCGCTACTGCCTGATCGGCGGCGGCGCCGGCGTGCTCGGCCATCTGGAGGTCTGCGACAAGGTCACCATCACCGCGATGAGCCTGGTCACCAGCTCGATCCGCGAGCCCGGCGAATACTCCTCGGGCACCCCGCTGATGGACAACCGCAGCTGGCGCAAGAACGCCGCGCGGTTCAAGCAGCTCGACGCGATCGCCCGCCGCACCCGCGGCCGCGGCGGCGACGGCGAAGACGCCTGAGCCCGCGCCGGCCGGGCTCCCCGGCCGCCCCATTCCGGGCTCCTCCATACGGTGGCGCCACACCCGCGCGGAAAACTGCGGGACAATAGACGCAAGCACGCGCCACCCACGATGGGACGCGAAGGAACGCGAAGATTGCGCAGGATGCGGCGCCTTCGCCGGCGCGACACAGATGCACACAGGACGAACCAGCACATGAGCCAGACCCTGCAACTCCCGCTCGATATACCGGCGATCCAGAAGCTGCTGCCGCACCGTTATCCGTTTCTGCTGATCGACCGGGTGGTGGAGCTCGAGCCCAACAAGCGCGTGCTCGCCTACAAGAACGTGAGCTGCAACGAACCCTTCTTCAACGGCCACTTCCCCGGCAACCCGGTCATGCCCGGCGTGCTGGTGGTCGAGGCGCTGGCCCAGGCCGGCGGCCTGTTGACCCAGATCTCGCACGGCGGCGTCGCCGCCGGCCGTTCGTTCTATCTGGTCAAGATCGACGGCGCGCGTTTCTCGCGCATGGTCACTCCCGGCGACAAGCTGGAACTGGAAGTCACCCTCAAGCGCATGATCCGCAACATGGCTATGTACACCGGCGTGGCCCGTGTCGACGGCGAAGTCGCCGCCTGCGCCGACATCATGTGCGCCGAGGCCAAGGACTGATTCGATGAGCGGCAACGCCAACATCCATCCCAGCGCTTTCGTCGAGCCGGGCGCGAAACTCGCCGACGGCGTCGTGGTCGGCGCCTTTAGCTACATCGGCGCCGACGTCGAAGTCGGCGCAGGCACCGTGTTCGGGCCGCACTGCGTGGTCCACGGCCCGACCAGGATCGGCCGCGACAACCGCTTCTACGCGCAGTGCGCGATCGGCGGCGATCCGCAGGACAAGAAATTCGCCGGCGAGCGCACCGAGCTGCACATCGGCGACGGCAACGTGTTCCGCGAGTTCGTCACCGTCAACCGCGGCACCGGCAACGGCGGCGGCATCACCCGCATCGGCGACGGCAACTGGCTGCTGGCCTACACCCACGTCGCCCACGACTGCCAGGTCGGCAACGGCTGCGTGTTCTCCAACAACTCGACCCTGGCCGGCCACGTCACCGTGGAAGACCAGGTGATCATGAGCGGCTTCTCCGGCATCCATCAGTTCTGCCGGATCGGCGCGCACGCCTTCATCGGCATGGGCGCGCTGGTCAACGGCGACGTGCCGCCGTTCGTGATGGTCGCCCAGGACGGCTACGGCCGCCCGCGCGGCATCAACGCCGAAGGGCTCAAGCGGCGCGGCTTCGACGCCGAGCGGATCGGCGCGATCAAGCGTGCCTACCGCACCCTGTACGTGTCCGGCGCGCCGCTGGACGAAGCGCGGGCCAAGCTGGAAGAACTGGCCGCCGACAGCCCGGATGTGCGCGCGTTGCTGGACTTCATCGGCAACGGCGAGCGGCCGCTGCTGCGCTGAGGCCGGCATGACGACGGTCCAGCGCCTGCGCATCGGAGCCACCGTCGTCGAATACACCATCGACGGCACAACCCGGCACACCGAAGTCGCGGAAATCTTCATCGACGGGCGCTCGCTCGCCGATCGGCTCGGTATCGTCCGCCACCTGGGCAACTGCGATAGCGACCTGGACCTGGACCATTCCGGCGTCGCCCGCGAACACGGCCGGGCCAAATACCTGGGGCTGATGCCGTCGGACAACCAGAACGGCAGCGGCCGCCACGTGCTCTACCGCTGTCACTGCGGTTGCGACGGCTGCGGGGTGATTTCCTGCGCGCTGGAATTCGAGGGCGATCACGTGGTGTGGGCGCAAGTGACCCGCGAACAAGACACTGGGCCTATGCTCGGGCCCGACGGGCCGCCGGAAGAATCCGAATTCCCGCCCAACGCCCCGCTACGATTCGTCTTCGACCGCGCCCAGTACCAAGCCGAACTGGAACGTCACTTCGCCCTATGAACGCCGCCCCCACCGCCATCGACCAAATCTTCCCCGCCGCGCCCCCGCCGCCGCCACGTTTCGCCCTGATCGCCGGCGAAGCCTCCGGCGATCTGCTCGGCGCGGGTTTGATCGAAGAACTCAAACGCCGCTACCCGGGCGCCGAATTCGTCGGCATCGGCGGCGAGCAAATGCGCGCGGCCGGCATGGACACCTGGTTCGACGCCGGCGAACTGGCGGTGATGGGTCTGGTGGAAGTGCTCAAGCATCTGCCGCGGCTGCTGCGCCTGCGTCGCGACGTGCGTCAGCGCATCCTCGATTGGAAGCCCGACGCCTTCATCGGCATCGACGCGCCCGACTTCAACCTCGGGGTGGAACGCTGGCTCAAGCAGCGCGGCGTGCGCACCGTGCACTACGTCAGCCCGTCGGTATGGGCATGGCGCAAGAAGCGCGCGCAGAAGATCGGCCTCAGCGCCGACCGGGTGCTGTGCCTGTTCCCGATGGAGCCGCCGATCTACGCCGGCTACGACGTGGACGCGCGCTTCGTCGGCCATCCGCTGGCCGACGAAATGCCGATCCATCCTGACCGGGACGAAGCCCGCATGAACCTGGGCCTGGACGACGAAGCGCCGGTGCTGGCGATGCTGCCGGGTTCGCGCGTGGGCGAGATCGAAACCCTGGCCGGCGATTTCATCGCCGCCGCCGCGATCCTGCTGGCGGCCGAGCCCAAGCTCAATATCGTCGCGCCGATGGCCAACGCGCGCGCGCGCGCCGCGTTCGAGCGGGTGTTGAACGCGCACGCCGACGGCGAACGCCTGCGCCGCGCCTTGCGCATCGTCGATCGCGGCGCGCGCACGGTGATGGTCGCCAGCGACGTGGTGCTGCTGGCCTCGGGCACCGCCACCCTGGAAGCGATGCTGGCCAAGCGGCCGATGGTGGTGGCGTACAAGATCGCGCCGCTGACCTACACCCTGGTCAAGCGCCTGGGCATGCTCAAGGTCGATCACTACGCGCTGCCCAACGTGTTGGCCGGCGAGGAAGTGGTGCCGGAGCTGATGCAGCACGACTGCACCCCGGAGAATCTGGCCGGCGCGACCCTGCGCTGGCTGCGCGACACCGCCGCGAGCGCCGCGCTGCTGCCGAAGTTCCAGCGCATCCATCTGGAACTCAAGCGCGACGCCTCCGCGCGCGCGGCCGATGCGATCGTCGAGCTGCTCGCGCAGAAAACCGCGGCGCCGGGCTGACGCCGGCCTACACTGAGCGCGCCCGCCCGATGAGAACGCCCCCGCCGTGGATTCGCTGATCGCCCCCGCCGCGCCGCGCGCGCGCGCCAAGCCGCGCCTGATCGCCGGCGTGGACGAAGCCGGCCGCGGCCCGCTGGCCGGCCCGGTCTCGGTCGCGGCGGTGATCTTGAACCCGCGCCGCCGCATCGACGGCCTGGACGATTCCAAGAAACTCACCGAGGCGCGGCGCGAAGCGCTGTATCCGCTGATCGTCGAACGCGCGCTGGCCTGGCGGATCGAGTTCGTCGAAGTCGAAGAGATCGACCGGCTCAACATCTTCCAGGCGACCATGCTCGGCATGCGCCGCGCGGTCCAGGCGCTGACGCCGCAGGCCGAATTCGTGCGCGTGGACGGCAACCACCTGCCCAAGGGCCTGCCCTGCGCCGGCGAAGCGCTGATCGGCGGCGACGCCAGCGAGCCGGCGATCATGGCCGCCTCGATCCTGGCCAAGGTCGCGCGCGACCGGATGATGCGCGATCTGCACGACCGCTTCCCGCACTACGGTTTCGACCAACACAAGGGCTATTCCACGCCCGTGCATCTGGCCGCGCTGAAGCAACACGGCCCCTGCCCGCAGCACCGCCGCAGTTTCGCGCCCGTGCGCATCGCCGAGCAGACGTTAAGCCTGTTCTGACCACAACGCCGCGCGGTTCATCAGGCCAAACCGCCTGAACGACAACCCGTGCCACAGGTCACAGCGACTTCATACCGGCGCGCTCACACTGCCGGCGAGCGCACAGTTCGTCCATCGACCCGCACAGCTCCCCGCGTCGCCTCCGGCCCGCGACGCGTGCCGCCCCGCCTACCGGCCGGCCGCGAGGTGCTCCATGCGCATGCCTCACCCCACCCCCACGCCCGAACCCCTGCCGTTCGAACGCGACAGCGCGCTGCCCTACGCCTTCGCCCACGAGCCGGCGATGGCGCTCGGCCCCGCGGCGATCGCCGCCTTCGATGCCCTGGTTCATGAACTGCATCCCGACGCCGCGCGCGTGGACGCCACCCGCCTGCAGCGCGTGGCCGCCTGGCTGGCCTCGCTGCCGCCCAGCGAAGCGCGCCGGGCGATCGACGAACGCCTGCAATGCCTGCAGGACTTGCGCGCGATGGCGGTCGATCCGGGCTGGGATTGCGAACCGGCGATGCGGCGGCGGCTGGATCGCTTGTTCGCCTACGTCGACGACGATGACGACCTGATCCCCGACCGCACCCCGCTGTTCGGCCTGCTCGACGACGTGCTGCTGATCGAACTGACCTGGCCCGCCTTCGCCGCCGAAGCCGAGGATTTCCGCGACTTCTGCGCGTACCGCCGGATCGAGCATCCGCCCGGCGACGCGATCCAGCAGCGCGCGGCCTGGGTTCGCGACCGCCTGGCCGAACTGGCCTTGCTGCAGCACCACGCACGGGTCAGCGACAGCCACTACGCCAACGGCCGCACGCCCGAACCGGTGTTCCGGGTGGCGTGACCGCCGCGCCCGCGGCCGCGGCCCGCTGAACCGTCCCAGGCGCGGGCCCCGCCCCCACGGCCCGCCGACCGAAGCGGCCGCCTGCGCCTGCGCGCGAACGCCGGCCCGCTGGCGTGCGCGGCGGCCCGGCGATTTTTCGCGATGGGGTGAGATTCGCCTCCCGGCCCGATTCGCGCGCTGTCAAGGCTTGTCCCGAGCCGCCGGGCTGATACCCTGCAATGCGGCTCGCACGCCGCCAGCCGTCCACGGCTTGAGTCTCCATCGGCACGGCCGCAGAACCGGTACGCATGTCCGCTCCATTCGTTCATCTTCACTTGCACAGCGAGTACTCGCTGGCCGACTCGACGATCCGCATCGGCGATCTGGTCAAACGTTGCGTCGCGCTCGGCCAACCGGCCGTCGCGCTGACCGACGTCGACAACATGTTCGCCGCGGTCAAGTTCTACAAAGCCTGCGAAGGCGCCGGGATCAAGCCGATCATCGGCGCCGACGTGCATCTGGCCGACGGCAACGAACCCGCCTCGCGGCTGACCTTGCTGTGCCGCGACCGCGGCGGTTACCTGACCCTGTCGCGCCTGCTCAGCCGCGCCTGGATGGAAGGCCACCGCACCGAAGGCGTGGTGCTGCGGCCGGAATGGCTGCGCGAGGACAACGAGGGCCTGTTCGCGCTGGCCGGCCGCAACAGCCTGGCCGGGCGTCTGGCCGCGAGCAATCGCGACGAACTCGCCCACGCCTGGCTGGTCGATTGGCAGGGCGTGTTCGGCGACCGCCTGCACCTGGAACTGACCCGCACCCAGCGCGACGGCGAAGAAGCCTTCAACGCCTTCGCCCTGCAAGCGGCGAGCAAACGCGGCCTGCCGGTGATCGCCAGCAACGACGCGCGCTTCATCGACGCCGAAGGCTACGAAGCGCACGAAGCGCGCGTGTGCATCGCCTCGGGCCGCGTGCTCGACGACCCCAAGCGCCCGCGCGACTACAGCGCCGAGCAGTTCCTCAAGTCCAGTGAGGAAATGCGCGAGTTGTTCGCCGACGTGCCCGACGCGATCGACAACGCGCTGGCGCTGGCCAAGCGCTGCAACGTCGAACTCAAGCTCGGCGAATACGCGCTGCCCGATTTCCCGGTGCCCGATGAGCACACCATCGAATCGTGGCTGCGCGCGCAATCGCGCGAAGGCCTGATCAAGCGGCTGGAAAAGAACCCGCTGGCGCCCGGCAAGACCCGCGAGGTCTACGACGAGCGCCTGGAAGTCGAACTCAACGTCATCATCAAGATGGGGTTCCCGGGTTACTTCCTGATCGTCGCGGACTTCATCAACTGGGCCAAGGACCACGACATCCCGGTCGGCCCGGGCCGCGGTTCGGGCGCCGGTTCGCTGGTGGCCTGGGCGCTGGGCATCACCGATCTGGACCCGTTGCCCTACGACTTGCTGTTCGAGCGATTCCTCAATCCCGAACGCGTGTCGATGCCCGACTTCGACATCGACTTCTGCATGGACCGCCGCGACGAAGTCATCGACTACGTCGCGCGCAAGTACGGCCGCGACCGCGTCTCGCAGATCATCACCTACGGCACCATGGCCGCTAAGGCGGTGGTGCGCGACGCCGGGCGCGTGCTCGGCCACCCGTACGGCTTCGTCGACGGCATCGCCAAGCTGATTCCGAACACCCTCGGCATCTCGCTCGACGACGCGCTCGGCGAATCGGAAGCGGCGGCGAAGAATCCCGAGTTGTCCTCGGCCGATCTGATCGCGCGATACCGCAGCGAAGACGAAGTGCGCGACCTGCTGGATCTGGCGCGCGAACTCGAAGACCTGACCCGCAACGCCGGCAAGCACGCCGGCGGCGTGGTGATCGCGCCCAGCCCGCTGTCGGACTTCTGCCCGCTGTTCGCCGAACACGACGGCGAAGGCCGCGGCAAGAGCCCGGTGACCCAGTTCGACAAGGACGACGTGGAAGCCGTCGGCCTGGTCAAGTTCGACTTCCTCGGCCTGCGCACGCTGACGATCATCGATTGGGCGGTCAAGGCGATCAACAAGCGCCGGGCCAAGCAGGGCGAAGGCCCGCTCGACATCACCGCGCTGGAACTGGACGACAAGGAAACCTACGAGCTGTTCGCGCGCGGCGACACCGTCGCGGTGTTCCAGTTCGAATCGCGCGGCATGCGCGAGTTGCTCAAGCGCGCCAAGCCCGACACCTTCGAAGACATCATCGCGCTGGCCGCGTTGTTCCGTCCCGGCCCGCTGGGCTCGGGGATGGACAAGGACTGGGTCGACCGCAAGCACGGCAACGCCGAAGTCACCTATCCGCACGACTCGCTGGAGCCCGTGCTGGGCCCGACCTACGGCGTCATCGTGTATCAGGAACAGGTGATGCAGATCGCCCAGGTCCTGGCCGGCTACACGCTCGGCGGCGCGGACATGCTGCGCCGCGCGATGGGCAAGAAAAAGCCCGAAGAAATGGCCAAGGAGCGGGCCAAGTTCGAAACCGGCTGCGCCGAGCGCAACATCCCGGCCAAGCAGGCCAGCCCGATCTTCGACTTGATGGAGAAGTTCGCCGAGTACGGCTTCAACAAGTCGCACTCGGCCGCGTACGCGCTGGTCGCGTACCAGACCGGTTGGCTCAAGCGCCACTACGGCGCCGAGTTCATGGCCGCGACCTGTTCGTCGGACATGGACAACACCGACAAGGTGGTGAACTTCCTCGACGAAGCGCGGGTGATGGGCATCACCGTGCTGCCGCCGCACGTCAACGAATCGGACTACATGTTCGAGGCGATCGACGCGGGCACCATCCGTTACGGCATCGGCGCGGTCAAGGGCGTCGGCCGCGGCGTGTGCGAGGCGATCGTGGAAGCGCGCCGCGCCGGCCCGTTCGCCGATCTGCTGGATTTCTGCAAGCGCGTGGACACCGGCAAGCTCAACCGCCGCGCGCTGGAAGCCCTGGCGCATGCCGGCGCGCTCGACGGCCTGGGCCGCAACCGCGCCAGCTTGATGCTGCAATTGCCCGAGGTGCTCAAGGTCACCGACCAGATGGCCAAGGAGCGCGCGGCCGGTCAAGTCTCGCTGTTCGGCGGCTTCGAAACCGCGGCGCCGGCGCTGCATCTGGATTTGCCGGAGGCCGACGAATGGCCGCTGAGCCAGATCCTGCACGGCGAACGCGAAACCCTGGGCCATTACCTCAGCGGCCATCCGTTCGATCCGTATCGCGACGAATTGCGCAGCCTGGTCGGCACCGACCTGGGCGAGCTGGAAAGCATCTGGGAAAAACGCCCGGAGAGCGCGCGCAGCGGTTGGCGTCCGGAACTGGAAGTGATCGTGGCCGGGCAAGTGGTCGGCTTCCGCAAGAAAGGCGACAGCCAGATGTTCGTGCAAATCGAAGACGGCCGCGGCCGGCTGGAGTGCGCGTTCTTCTCGGAAACCTACAGCGAGTTCGCCTCGATGCTGGCGCGCGATCGGCTGCTGGTGATCCAGGGCGGCTTGCGCGAAGACGCGTTCAGCGGCGGCTTCGCCCTGCGCGCGGCGCGTTGCTGGGATTACGCGCAAGTTTGCGCCAAGCACGCGCAACGGCTGGCCTTGCGCCTGGACCTGCGCGTGCCCGGCACCTGGCAACGGGTGGACGCGTTGTTGGCCAAACAGCGCCCCGGCCCGACACCGATCCGGCTAGACCTGTTGCGCGAAGGCGCGGCCGGCATGCTCGACCTCAACGGTCCGCAGTCGGTGCGGGTGGATGCGGATCTGGTCGGAATCCTGCGTGCGCAGCCCGGTGTGAAGGCGGTCAAGCTGACCCTGTCCAAGCCCTGGGCGAACTAAATGGCTCCTTCTTCCGCGCCCCGAAGGAAGTCACCTTGGGTGGCAAGCGGGAGAAGGAGCGGATCAACCTCATTTCACGCCTTCTCCCAAGACTCGGAGAAGCCACTTGATCCGCTTCACCACCAGACCCCGCCATCCCCCTCGGTACGGTAAGCCCCACTGGGCTAGACTGTCGCTTGACCAAGGCCCACGGCCCCCGCATGAATCCGAATTACCTCGACTTCGAGCAGCCCATCGCCGACCTGGAAGCCAAGATCCAGGAACTGCGCCACGCCAGCAGCGGCCCGGCGGTCGATATCGACGCCGAAATCCACGCCCTGCAGGACAAGCTGCGCCTGCGCACCGCGCAGATCTTCCGCGACCTGTCGTCCTGGCAGATCTCCCAGCTCGCCCGCCATCCGGCGCGGCCGTACACGCTCGATTACATCCGGGTGATGTGCGATGAGTTCCAGGAACTGGCCGGCGACCGCGCCTTCGCCAACGACAACGCCATCGTCGGCGGCCTGGCGCGCATCGCCGGACGCAGCGTGGTCATCGTCGGCCACCAGAAGGGCCGCGACACCAAGAGCAAGATCAAGCGCAACTTCGGCATGCCGCGTCCGGAGGGCTACCGCAAGGCGCTGCGCCTGATGAAGCTGGCCGAGCGCTTCCGCCTGCCGCTGCTGACCTTCATCGACACCGCCGGCGCCTGGCCGGGCATCGACGCCGAAGAGCGCGGCCAGTCCGAAGCCATCGCGCGCAACCTGCTGGAAATGGCCGAACTCAAGATTCCGGTGATCTGCACCGTGATCGGCGAAGGCGGCTCCGGCGGCGCGCTGGCGATCGGCGTGGGCGACCGCACCCTGATGCTGGAATACAGCACCTACTCGGTGATCACCCCGGAAGGCTGCGCCTCGATCCTGTGGAAGACCGCCGAGAAAGCCAAGGACGCGGCCGAACAGCTCGGCCTCACCGCCAAGCGCCTGTCGGAACTGGGCCTGATCGACAAGATCGTGCGCGAACCCATCGGCGGCGCGCATCGCAATCCCAAGCAGATGGCCACGCGTTTGAAGGCGGTGTTGCTCAACGAACTCGACGCGCTGGAAGGCGTGCCGACCGAGGAGTTGCTGCAGCGGCGGTATGAGCGTTTGCGTGGGTACGGCGCGTACGAAGCGGCCTGAGGCCAGCCAAGACCGCCAAGGAAACCGCGCCACCTACCTACCGTCATTCGCGCCACCTGCCTACCGTCATTCCGGCGAAAGCCGGAACCCATTTTGACTTTGCTCTCATCAGCCCGATCAACGCGGTTGTGTCGGCAGAGCTGAACAGGAACCGCGGACATGGACGTCCTGCTCAAGCGAGTCGCAACCACGCTCGCCATCATCGGCGGCTTGTTCCTGCTGCTGCTCCAATCGACTTACTGGTACGGCGCTTACGGCCTGCCCGATTCGTTGCCCTCGCCCGCTCGCGAGTATCCCGAGTCAGCCCGCAAGCTGCTCTGGGCCAACGCGGGCGGCAGCGGCGAAATCCGCATACAGCGTTTCAGCAGCATCGGCATACCGCTTAAAAGCATCGGGGAAGATTCGCGGAGCTTGCTCGAATGGCAGATCGGCATCTCCGACGACGACCATCGGCTGCCGGATCGGAGCGACCCGGGCCTTCGACTGCTGCATCAGGCAGCGTTCGACATCGCATACTCGATAACCGCCGCCGCCAACCCGCAACCGCCCGTCGCCGCAAATGAAGGCGGCTCTAACGCGCAAATGCTCCAGCAGATCAAAATGCCCCGGCCTTTCATGGAGCAAGCCGTGGCCAGCCGCCTGAGCCGCGAATGGCCGGCCGAACGCGTGATCGATTCGATCCTCGAGAACAACTACTACGGCCGCGGCGCCAAAGGCCTCGACCAAGCCGCGCGCACTTACTTCGACCTACCCGTCGAACAGCTAAGCCTCGCGGAAACGGCCGCGTTGATCGCGATTTCCCGGAACTTCTCGTACTACGATCCGAGCTGCAAGCCCCGCGAATTCGCCCGGGCATACCAGCGGTTGATGCTGAAAACCGATGACCGCGTGAATCTTCGCGATCCCGACGCCGATCTATCGCGGATGAAGCGCACGCCTTGCGAACGCCGCAATTGAGCACGCCGCACAACGCGAACTTCGCCAAGCCGCCTCACCCCCAAGCCCGCTGATACTGCTCCGGCACATGCGTACTCGCCCCCAACGCGCGCGCAGCGCGATGCGGGAAATACGGATCGCGCAACAACTCGCGCGCCAGCAACACCACATCGGCCTCGCCGTCTTCGACGATCTTCTCCGCCTGCGCGGCCTGAGTGATCAGCCCCACCGCGCCGGTGGCGATACCCGCCTCACGACGAATGCGCGCCGAGAACGGCACCTGATAACCGGGCTCATTCGGAATCCGCACATTCGGCACCAACCCGCCGCTGGACACATCGATCAAGTCGACGCCCAGCTCCTTGACGATCCGCGCCAGCTCCACGCTCTGCTCGATATCCCAGCCGCCCGGCGCCCAATCGGTCGCCGAGATCCGCAGCCACAGCGGCAAGCGCTCCGGCCACACCTCGCGCACCGCGGCCAACACCTCGCGCAGCAAGCGCGTGCGGTTTTCGAAGCCGCCGCCGTAGCGATCCTCGCGCCGGTTCGACAGCGGCGACAAAAACTGATGCAGCAGATACCCATGTGCGGCATGGATCTCGACCAACTGGAAACACGCATCCAGCGCGCGCTGCGCCGCGGCGGCGAAATCGTCGACCACGGTGCGGATGTCGATCGGCTGCAGTTCGCGCGGCTCGGCGGAGTCCTCGCGGAACGCCAGCGGCGACGGCGCCACCGGCCGCCAACCGCCTTCCTGCGGCAGCACCGCATTGCCGCCCAGCCACGGCGGCTCGACGCTGGCCTTGCGCCCGGCGTGGCCGAGCTGCACGCCCACCACCGCCTCGCGCGAGCGCAGGAAACAGGTGATCCGATGCCAGGCCTCGGCCTGCGACGCGTTCCACAGGCCGGTGTCGGCCGCCGAAATGCGCCCCTCCGGCGAGACCGCGCTGGCCTCGGTCATCACCAGCGCCGCGCCGCCGACCGCGCGGCTGCCCAGGTGGACCAGATGCCAGTTGTTCGGCAACCCGTCGACCGCCGAGTACTGGCACATCGGCGAGACCACCAGGCGGTTGCGCAAGGTCAGGGATCGTTGCGAAAGCGGAGCGAAAAGCCGGGACACGACGGAATCTCTGCAAAGGTGAGTGCAAACCAAGGTAGTGCCGGCCCGGCACGGTTGCAGCATCACGCGTGGGTTGCTGCGTCCCGTTGCCGTGGCACCATGCGCGCATGCCCGTATCAATCGACGATGCGATCGCCCAAGCCCTGGCGCAAACGCCGGACGCGCCGCTGTGCGTGGGCTACAGCGGCGGGCTGGATTCCAGCGTGCTGCTGCACGCCCTGGCCGCCTCTGCGCGCGTGCGCGAACGCGGCTTGCGCGCCTGGCACGTCCATCACGGGCTGCACGCGCAGGCCGACGATTGGGCCCGCCATTGCGCCGAATTCTGCGCCGGACTCGGCCTGGAACTGAGCGTTTCGCGGGTATCGGTTGCGCGCGACGACGGCGACGGCCCCGAAGCGGCGGCGCGGCGCGCACGGCATGCCGCGTTCGCGGCCGGATTGGGCGAAGGCGAAGTATTGGCGCTGGCCCATCACCGCGACGATCAAGCCGAAACCCTGCTGCTGCGGCTGCTGCGCGGCTCCGGCCCGGACGGGTTGGCGGCGATGCGGCCGTGGCGCGATTGCGGGCGTGGGCAGCTGTGGCGGCCCTTGCTGAACGTCTCTCGGCAGACGCTGCAGGCTTACGCGCTGGATCGCCGGCTGGCATGGATCGACGATCCCAGCAATGAAGAACATCGCTACGACCGCAATTTCCTCCGCCACCGGGTGATGCCGCTGTTGCGCGAACGCTGGCCGCACGCCGACAGCGCGTTCGCCCAGTCCGCGCGGCTCAGCGACCAAGCCGCGCGCTTGCTCGACGGCGAAGACGCGTTGGCGCTGGCGCAAGTGCGCAGCCTGGATCCGCAGGCGCTGTCGCGTTCGGCGCTGCTGGCTTTGCCGCGGGAGCGGCGCGCGCGGGTGCTGCGCCGCTGGATCGATGCGCTCGATCTGCCGCCGCTGCCGGCGCAAGCGATCGAACGGATCGAAGCGGACCTGCTGCCGGCGCGCGCCGATGCCGAAGCGCAGTTCGTCTGGAACGGCGCGGTCGTCCGCGCCTGGCGCGATTTGCTCCACGCGCAGCGCCTGCGCCCGGCGTTGCCGCCGGACTGGAGCCGCGCCTGGGACGGCCGCGCCCCGCTGCCGCTGCCCGACGGCGGCCAGCTATGTCTGCACGGCGCCGACGCCTTGCCGGTGGCGTGCCTGGCCCACGCGCGCCGCGGCGGCGAGCGCATCGCCCTGCCGGGCCGCGAACACCGCCATTCGCTCAAGAACGCGCTGCAGGAACTGGGCGTGCCGCCGTGGGAGCGTCTGCGCCTGCCGCTGTTGTCGGCCAACGACGGCGAGTTGTGGGCGGCCGGCGATCTGCTGTATTCGGCGCGGATGGATGCGTGGCTGCGCGAACGTGGGGCGCGGCTGGAATGGACGCAGTAGCGCCGTTGCTGGCGCCGTGGATGCGGTGGCGCGGTCGCGGCTTGCGCCGCTCCTACAGGGCAAGGCCGAGGCCACGTATCGCACTGTAGGAGCGGCGCAAGCCGCGACCGCGCCACCACCAGACCCTGCGCAACCCCACCGACTCACACGCACCGCAGCCGCGACACCGCGTCACAGCGCAACCGCGACCACGCGCATTGACCGCGCCCGGCCCCCGGCTCACACTTCTCCCATGGCCCGTAAATCATCTACTGAAGCCGCCTCTACTGAAGCCGCCGCCGCGGACGCCTCGCCGGTCGCCGATTTCGAGCAATCGCTGGATGCGCTCGAATCGCTGGTCGAGAAAATGGAACACGGCGAGATGAGCCTGGAAGACTCCCTGGCCGCCTACGAGCGCGGGGTCGGCTTGTACCGCCGTTGTCAGGCGGCGCTGGAGCAAGCCGAGTTGCGTGTGCGTCTGCTCACCGACCCGCAAGAACCGGCCAGCGCCGAACCCTTCGGCAATGCTGGTCCGCCCGGCAGCGAAGTCGATGCCTGATTCCCGCGTCGGCCGCGCCGCGACGGCCCGCTGCGCCACCGTTCCGGCATCGGCGCGATGAGCATGCCCCGCCCCGCTGCGTCCGGTTCTCCGAGGCCCGATCCGTCCATGCTCGACCGTACCCTCAGCGATTGGCGCGAACGCGCCGACGCCGCGCTCGCACATGCGCTGCCGGTCACCGACGCCGAACCGCGCCGCCTGCACCAGGCCATGCGCCATGCGGTGCTGCTCGGCGGCAAGCGCATGCGTCCGCTGTTGGTCTACGCCAGCGGCGCGCTGTTCGAAGTCGCCCCGCTGACCCTCGACGCGCCTGCCGCGGCGGTCGAATTCATCCACGCCTATTCGCTGGTGCACGACGACCTGCCGGCGATGGACGACGACGCGCTGCGTCGCGGCCAACCCACCGTGCACGTCGCCTTCGACGAAGCCACCGCGATCCTCGCCGGCGACGCGCTGCAGTCGCTGGCCTTCGGCGTGCTCGCCGACACTCCGGTCGCCGACGCGATCCGGGTCGACCTGCTGCGCACCCTGGCCCAGGCCGCCGGCGTGGCCGGCATGTGCGGCGGCCAGGCGCTGGACATCGACGCCACCGGCGCCGGCGTGCGCCTGGACGTGGCCGCGCTGGAACGCCTGCATTCGCTCAAGACCGGCGCGCTGATCCGCGCCTCGGTGCGCCTGGGCGCGCTGTGCGGCGGCGCCGATCCGGCGGCGCTGCAGTCGCTGGACCGTTACGCACAAGCGCTGGGGCTGGCGTTCCAGGTCCGCGACGACATCCTCGATATCGAAGGCGACAGCCAGACCCTGGGCAAGACCGCGGGCAAGGACATCGCCCAGGACAAGTCGACCTTCCCGGCGTTGATCGGTCTGGACGCATCGCGCGAGCGCTTGAACGAACTCGCCGCGGCGATGGAGCAGGCGCTGGAGCCGTTCGGCGAACGCGCCGCGGCGTTGCGCGCGCTGGGACGTTTGGCGATCGAACGCGACCGCTGAGCGAAGTCACCGCGAGCGCGCGACATGTTCATGCTGATACGCGAAATTTCGCCCTACACCGCTCCCGACCAGTTGCTGGGCGTATTCACGACCCAAGCCGCTGCGCAGCAGGCGATGCGGACCTACCTGGCGGAAGTCGCCGAACACGATCCTTGGCGCGGCCAGGCGTTTCGCGAGGTCGACCCGGTCCAGGACGTGCGCATCGAAACGATCGACGACCGGCGAGGCGATCGCGACGGTGGCCTCGTCTACGTCCCGACCGACTTCAGGGAAGGCCTCGGCCAAGTCAGCGTGCGCTTCCTCGCCGCCTACAGCGACGCGGACGAAGCCCGAGCCGTCGCGGCCGCGCTGGAGCAAAGCGACCATGCCTACGTCGCCGCGGTTGCGCTCGACGGCCCGCATTGGAAAGACCCCGCGCGCGACAACGACCGCGGTGCGTGAGCGGAAATTCGCCGCCCGTTTTCGCGACAAAAAAAGCGGGCCGAAGCCCGCTTTTTTCATGCCTGCGCGAACGCGCCGTGCGGTCTTACTTGACCAGACGCAGCGTCCACGGATAACGGTATTCCTCGCCCTTGTTGGCGGCGAGCGCGGCCATGATGGTCAGCACCAGCCAGCCGATGCCGACCACGGCCATCAGCAGGAAGCCGATCAACACGATGCTCAGCACCACGCTGACGATCATCGCCAACAGCACGGTGATGTTGAAGTTCAGCGCTTCTTTGCCCTGGTCGGCGGCGAAGGGCATGGTGTCCTTCTTGATCAGCCATACCACCAGCGGGCCCAGGACCGAACCCAAGGGAATGAGCAGACCGACCAACGTGCTCAGATGAGCCAGCATGCCCCAAGTTTTCTCGTCCTGACTGATATCGTTCATTACGCTTCCTCTACGTGTTGGTTGGTGTCGGTACAAGTCGCCGTGCCCTGGGCGCGGCTTCCTTGTGGGCATCATAAACCTTTATTCATCACAGAATAACAACGCCAACGCGCAAGTTTTGCGGCCCCCGGTCCACGCAGGGAGGGCAAGAATCCGGCCACGCTGGGCGCATCCGGGCATGTCCGATACCGCTCGATTCGACCTCGGCGGCGCCCGCCCGACAATGCGCTGGCGCATTGTCGTCAGGGCCTGAGCGCTCAGGTCAGCCGCAGGCCCTGCATCGGCGTCACCGCGCGGCTGCCCGGAAACACCTTGGTTTCCACCGCCGCGTCGGCCAGCCCCACGTGCTCGATCAGCACGCGCTTGAACAAGCCGCGCAAGTCGCTGGTGGCGCGCACGTCGCGGCCTTCGTTGAGTTGCGCCGGCGCCAGGCCAGGCCAATCGCCGCCGATCCGGCCGCCGCCGACCGCGCCGCCGCACAGCAGGGCCACCGCGCCGGTGCCGTGGTCGGTGCCGCCGCTGCCGTTGATCGCCGCGGTGCGGCCGAACTCGGTCACCACCGCGATCACCGTGCGCGACCACGCGCCGCCGAAGCCGTCGCGCGCGTTGGCCAAGCCCTCATCGAGCTGGGCCAATTTGCGTTGCAACAGCGGCGCCTGATTGCGATGTGTATCCCAACCGCTGTCTTCGACGAAACCGATGCGCGGACCGTCGGCCGCGGCCATGCGCTGCGCCGCCACCCGCATCGCCTCGGGCAGCGCGAACGCGCCCTTGCCGTCGCGGGTCATCGCGCTGGTCTGGGCGGAACGTTCGAACACCTCGCTCAGGCGCGGGTCGGCCGCGTACAGCGGCTGCAATTGCTGCAACAACAACGGATCGACTTTCTTCGACAACGGCGGCGACCAGTTGCTGGCGCGGTCGCTGCCGCGCAGCGCCAGCGGCATCACCGCCGCGACCGCCAGCGCCGAATCGCCCGGCAGCGCGCGCACGCAGCGGCCGAGCCAGCCGTCGCGCGCGCCGTTGGGCGTGGCGGTGCCGTTCTCCAGGCAATCCTGCGCGTCGAAATGCGAGCGCTGCCGGTAAGGCGGCGCGATCGCCACGATCGGCAGCAGTTGCTTGGCCCGATACATCGCCGCCGCCTGCTGCATCGCCGGATGCAGGCCGAATTGACTGTCGATCCGCAACGGATCGGCGATCGCGCCGTCGCCGCGCAAACCGGCGTAGGCCGGATCGCCGATCGCCGGCAACAAATGCAAACCGTCGAGCCCGCCCCGCAACAGCACCAGCAGGAAACGGGTGTCGTGCCCGGTGGCCGCGCGGGTCGCGCCGGGGAACAGGGTCAGCAGCGCGCTCGCGCCGAACGCCGCCAGCAGGCCGCGTCGTTGAGCGTCGATCATGTTCTGGCCTCCATCGCTCATGCCCTCCACTGGAAGGCGGGACTGGCGAACAACAGCGAGTAGCCGTCGCTGGCCGAGCCGGCGCGGCGCAGGCCGATGGCGAAATCGCCGCTGACCGCTTCGCTGCCGAGTACCGAGACCGCGCGTTCGTACGGCGTGGAGCCGTTGGCGTCGATGCGCGCGGCGAACAACTGCGCCGCCTGGATCCGCTTGAACAAGCCGTCGGGACTGCTCCAATCGGCGGCGGTGTCGGGGAAACCGGCCGGCGAGCGCGGCGTGAACACCGGCTGGCCCAGGCTGGCCAGCAACGCGATCAAGGCGCGCGCGTCGTTCTCCACCGGCAACTCGCCCGCGCGCAGCGCCGAGATCACGAAGTCGTTCGGCGTCTTGAACTTGCGCGCGTCCGCCGCCCAGGCCTGATCGCTTTCGACCATGCTGGTGTACAGCGCGCGCAGGTCGCCGTCGCTGCGCAAGTACGCCTGCGCCATGCGTTCGACCAAGGCCGGCGGCGGTTCGTCGGCGACGAAGTGGCGCGCCAGCTTGAAACTCAGATGCTTGGCGGTGGCCGGATGTTTGGCCAGATCGGCCAACACCGCGCGGCCCTGCTCCATCCCGCCTTCGGCGTACTCGCGATCGAGCACCCGGCGCGCGCCGGGTTCGTGCGCGTTGGCGCGGAACACGAACGGCTTGTCGAAACTCTGCGCCTCGCGCGGGCCCGGCGTGCTCCAACCGGTGATCGCGCGCGCCAGTTCGGTCACATCGGCCTGGCGGTAACCGCCGTTCACGCCGAGGGTGTGCAGTTCGAGAATTTCGCGGGCGAGGTTTTCGTTGAGCCCGCGCTTGGGTTTGTTGGCGCGTTCGGCGTTGACCGCGACCCGCGAGTCGTTGCCGATCGACACCGCGTTGTCGAGATAACGCAGCATCGCCGGGTGGGTTTCCACCGCCAGCAGCATGTCCTGGAAACGTCCGAGCACGTGCGGACGGATCGCTTCGCGCTCCATCGAGGCCGCGTACAAGCGCGCGTTGCCTTTGTCGATGGATACGGCGAAATGGTTGGACCAGAACTGGGTCAGGCGTTCGACGAACGGCGCCTGGGTGCGCGCGGCGTTGCGGTAGCGCGCGGAGAATTCGTTGAGTTGCTGGCGGCGCATATCGCGCAGCATCGCCTGGGCCGGACCGTCGGCGTCGCTGGCGGGTTTGTTGCCGGCGGGCATCGCGGCGGCGGCCATGGCGGCGCGACGGCGCGGACGCGCGGCCATTGCGTCGGCATTATCAGCCGCCGCCATGACTGGCGCAGGCGCCTTGTTGCCGCGATCTTCGCGATTGAGCCGTTGTTGCTCGAACTCGCTGCGCATGGTCGCGGCGCTGTCGGGCAAACCCTCGAACTCGACCGACGACGCGGGCTGACGCAATTGCGCCAGCAACACCTCGCGCCCGTCGCCGCCGCGATCGATTTCGCCGGGGCGCGCGCCGAGTCCGAAACGATTGGCGGCAGTGGCCTTGCTTGCGCTCATCGGGCTCTCCGGGGCAATAAGATACCTTCGGGAACGGACGCGCACCTTGCCGGTTGACAACAATCGGCGCCCGTTCAGGCGCCGATTCGGCGTTTCGAGAAATCGAACGGAAATCCGTTGTGCCGCGATTCAAGCGCGGCGTCTTGCGCACACGCCGCGATCAATCCTGCGCGCTGTCGCCGGCCACGGTCATGCGCCCGATCAGAATCGAACCGGTGCGCACGTGCGAGCGGTAATCCACGTCGGTGCCGACCGCTTCGATCGCCTGGAACATCGCGCGCAGGTTGCCGGCGATGGTGATGCCGTCGACCGGGTACTGGATTTCGCCGTTCTCGACCCAGAAACCGGCGGCGCCGCGCGAGTAGTCGCCGGTGACCGAGTTCACGCCCTGCCCCATCAGTTCGGTGACCAACAGGCCGCGGCCCATCTGCCGCAGCATCGAGGCCAGATCGCCGGCATTCGCCGCGACCTGCAGGTTGTGCACACCGCCGGCGTTGGCGGTGCTGCGCAGGCCCAGCTTGCGCGCCGAATAACTGCCGAGCACGTAACGCTGCAACACGCCGCCGTCGATCAACGCCGACTCGCGGGTGGCCACGCCTTCGGCATCGTAGGAGGTCGAACGCAGTCCGCGATGCAGGAACGGCTGTTCGTCGATGCGGAACCACGACGGAAACAGCTGGGTGCCGACGCTGTCGATCAGGAAACTGGCGCGCCGGTACAAGGCGCCGCCGCTGACCGCGCCGAGCAGATGGCCGACCAGCGAACGCGCGCTTTCGGCCGAGAACAGCACCGGATAATCGCCGGTCGCCAATTGCCGCGGCGCCAGGCGCGCGACCGTGCGTTCGGCCGACTTGCGGCCGACGTTGACCGCCGATTCCAGTTCGTCGGCGATCAAGGCCGAAGTGAACCAGCCGTCGCGCTGCATACCGTCGCCGCGGCCGGCGATCAGGGCGCAGCCCAGGCTGTGGTGGCTGCTGCGCTCGCGTCCGAGGAAGCCGTGCGAGTTGGCGTACACGCCCAGGCTGCAGCCGGTGCCGACCGAAGCGCCATCGGAATTCTCCACCCGCGGATCGAACTCGCGCCCGGCCGTTTCGCAGGCCAGGGCCAGCTCGATGGCGCGGTCGGCGTCGATGTACCACGGATGCCAGGTGTCGAAATCGCGCAGATCGGTGGCCATCAGCGCCGCGTCGGCCAGACCGGCCGCGTCGTCGTCTTCGGTGTAGCGGGCGATCGCGCAGGCCTGTTCGACCGTGGATTCCAGGCTGTCCTCGCGCAGGTCCGCGGTGCTGGCGCTGCCCTTGCGCTGGCCGAAGTAGACGGTCACGGCGATGCCGCGGTCGCGGGTGGATTCCACCGTCTCGACCTCGCCCATGCGCACGTTCACGTTGAGGCCGGTCTCTTCCGAGCACGAGACCTCGGCCTGGGTCGCGCCGCGCGCGCGCGCCGCCGCGAGCAGGCGCTGGCTGAGGTCGGACAGCGCGTCCAGGCGCGCTTCGGGGTCGGCGAAGGTATGGGCCGGGGCGGCCTGAGCGAGGGCTGACGCGTTCAATGGCTTATCCTAGAGAGGTGCGGCGCCAGGGCGCCGCCGTCGTAATGTTCAGTTTGCAGGCTATAGAGGTGTTTTGCGATGCGCGGCAGAGATGAGGAAACCGGCGAATTCCTGAGCCCCAGCCGGAGCCAGAACCGGCGCGAGGCGCTGGAAGTGCTGGCCCTGGGCGAGAAACTGGTCTCGCTGACCGAGGCGCAACTGGCCAAGCTGCCGGTGCCCGAATCGCTGTTGCCGCACATCCGCGAATGCAAGCGCATCACCGCGCACATCGCCCACAAACGCCAGCTGGCGTTTCTGGCCAAGCAGATGCGGCGCGAAGACGAACAAGCCCTCGACGCGCTGCGCGATGCGCTCGACGAAAACGGCGAAGCGGCGCGGCGCGAAGTGGCGGCGATGCATCGGGTCGAACAATGGCGCGAGCGACTGCTGGAAAGCGGCGACGCGGCGCTGGCGGAGTTGCTCGACGAATACCCTGGCGCCGACCGCCAGCGCTTGCGCCAGTTGGTGCGCAATACCCTGGAAGAACGCAAGCGCAACAAGCCGCCGCATTCGTTCCGCGAGTTGTATCGGGAGTTGCGTGGGGTGGTGCTCGGCGCGAATGAGGATTCGTCCGAGGACGATGCTTTGGACGACGAAGACCAAACCTGACGCTTGCCTTTGAGCCCCTCTCCCGCTTGCGGGAGAGGGGTTGGGGTGAGGGCACCCAGATCGCGACGCACACTGCGCAGTCGCGCACCCTCATCCGGCCCTTCGGGCCACCTTCTCCCGCAAGCGGGAGAAGGGCTCGGTGCGGGAGAAGGGCTCGGCGCAACGCGCAACCTCACGCGCTGGTGCCGCCCACCGTCAGCCCATCGATCAACAGCGACGGCTGGCCCACGCCGACCGGAACGCTCTGCCCGTCCTTGCCGCACACGCCCACGCCCTCGTCCAGCGCCAGGTCGTGGCCGATCATGCTGACCTTCTGCATCGTCTCCGGGCCGTTGCCGATCAAGGTCGCGCCCTTCACCGGCGCGGTGATCTTGCCGTCTTCGATCAAGTACGCCTCGGTGGCCGAGAACACGTACTTGCCGCTGGTGATATCGACCTGGCCGCCGCCGAAATTGACTGCGTACAAGCCCTTTTTGACCGAACGGATCATCTCTTCCGGATCGTGGGTGCCGGCCAGCATGTAGGTGTTGGTCATCCGCGGCATCGGCAGATGCGCGAACGACTCGCGACGGCCGTTGCCGGTCGGCGCCATCCCCATCAGCCGGGCGTTGAGCGTGTCCTGCATGTAACCGACCAACACGCCGTCTTCGATCAAGGTCGTGCAATTGGTCGGCGTGCCTTCGTCGTCGACGTTGAGCGAACCGCGGCGGCCTTCCAGGGTGCCGTCGTCGACGATGGTCACGCCCTTGGACGCCACCCGCTGGCCCATGCGCCCGGCGTAGACCGAGGTGCCCTTGCGGTTGAAGTCGCCTTCCAGACCGTGGCCGACCGCTTCGTGCAGCAGCACGCCGGGCCAACCGGCGGCGAGCACCACCGGCATCACCCCGGCCGGCGCGTCGATCGCGTCCAGATTCACCAGCGCCTGCCGCAGCGCTTCGCGGGCGAAGCGCTCGGGTTTGTCGCCGCCGAGCAGTTCGGCGTAGCTGTAACGTCCGCCGCCGCCGGAATAGCCGCTCTCGCGGCGACCGTTCTGCTCGACGATCACCTGCACGTTCAAGCGCACCAGCGGGCGCACGTCGGCGGCGAGCACGCCGTCGCTGCGCGCGACCAGCACCGTGTCGATGCCGCCGCTGAGGCTGACCATCACCTGCTTGACCCGCGGGTCGGCCGCGCGCAGCAACTTGTCCAGCTTGCGCAGCGCTTCGACCTTGGTTTCGTTGGCGATCGAATCGATCGGATCGTCGCTGGGGTACAGCGAACGCCCGCCGCCGCGCACCAACTGACGGGTCTGTTGCGCGCTGCCTTCGCGGGCGATCGCCCGCGCCGACTTGGCCGCGCCCAGCAGCGCGTCGCTGTTGATTTCGTCGGAATAGGCGAAGCCGGTTTTCTCGCCACTGATCGCGCGCACGCCGATACCCTGCTCGATCGAGTGCGAACCGTCCTTGACGATGCCATCCTCCACGCTCCAGCTCTCGCGCCGCGAATGCTGGAAATACAGGTCGCCGAAATCGATGCCCGGCCCCAACAGGGCGCCGAAGCTGCGCTCCAGGCCGCCGGCATCGAGCCCGGCGGGCAGGAGCAGACGGGATTCGGCGATCTGTATCGGTAGGGTCATGGCGGAACCGTGGCTGCGTGGAAGGGTCATCTTAGCGGCCGGGCCGCCGGGGTAACCGGCCGGGGCGCGGGAATGCGTCGCCGGACCGGCCTGGAACCAAGATGGTGGCGCGGGATCGGCCGATCAATGGCCCCGGGCTTGCCCAATCCGGGGTCGGCGGGCCCGGCCGGGCGCGCTACCGGCCGATCCGGCGATCTTGGGGACCGTCCTCAGCCTTCCGGCGGCGGCGTTTTCTGCGTCACCCGGGTCTGCTCGCGCGTCACCACCTCGACCTTGGGCTCTTTCCACGGCCCGGTCACCCGGTAGGTCTTGGACGCCAGGCTGCCCAGCGGCTTCTGCAGCACCGCATTGGCGGCCGCGCCGATCGCCGCGCCGATCGGTCCGGCGGCCAGCGCGCCGACCGCGGTCAGCACGTTGGCGGCCTTGGGCCGCACTTCGATGGTCTGGTCGTAACTCTGGGTGCGCAGATCGGTGGCGCCGCGGATGGCGATGTTGGCGGCGGGGCCGTCGATCACCAGATCGTCGCTGCGCGCGCTGCCGTTGCCGAAGCGCACGTTGCCGCCGATCCGGTCGAAGGCGAAGCCCTTGGAGAACAGGTCGCGGAAATCCAGAGTCAGGCGCCGCGGCAGCTGCGCCACGCTGAGCAAGCCCAGCACCCGGCCCGCGCCCGGATCGATCTCGATCAAGCGGCCGTCGCGCACGTCCAGATTCAAACTGCCTTCCAGCGAACCCAGAGCGAAACCGGCCGGGCTGCCCGGCCAGCCCGCATCGAGCTTGGCCTTGCCCTTGCCGCCGCCGATCTGGCCGCCGAGGCCGAAACCGCCGAGCAAGCCGCCGACATCGCCGCTGTCCAGGGCGACGTTCAAATGGGTGCGCGCACCAGCGCCGCGTCCGGTCCAATCGCCGCTGACGTCGATGGTTTGCTTGTTGCCGCGCGCGCTGAACTGATCGATGCGCATGCCCGCCGGGGTCGGCCGGGTGCGCAGACTGGCGCTGCCGAGCGCGGCGTCGCCGAAACGCAGATCGGCGATGTCCAGGGTCAACGCCGGAATCTTGGCCGGGTCCATCGCCGCATCCGGCGCCGGCTGCGCCGCGGCTTGCGCGGTATTGGCCGCCGCCGCAGTAGCCGCGCTGACGCCGTTGGCGCCGGGATTGACCGCGGCGTTGGCAGCTGCGCCCACAGCGCTGGCCGAACGCCAATGCAGACGCGCGAACTTGCCGGCGATGGCGCCGCCCTCGCCGCCCGGAACCATCAACGCACCTTCCAGCGCCGCGCCTTCGGTGCGCACCGCGGTCGCGCCGCGCGCGGCCGGGGCGACGATCACCCGCGTGTTCGGGAACACGCCGCCGAGCAATTGCAGGCGCTGCGCGGTGACGTCGATGCGTTGGAGCGTCACGCCTTCGCCGGAACCGCCGCCGTGCGCGATCGCGATCCAGTCGATCGCCTCCAAGGCATTGGCGCGGCCGGTGGCGATCAGGCCGCTGGCCGGCGGCGCTTCGTCGACCCGATTGGCGCCCAGCACCACCCGCACGCCGGTCTTGCCGTTGGTGGTGCGCGCGCGCAGCGCCAAGGTATTGCCCAGCGCCACCCGCACATCGCCGCTGCCCAGCGGCAACGGCGTATCGATGGTGGTCGCCAACGGCACGCCGGCGGGCTTGTCCAACGGCGGCGGCAAGGTCATTGCGGTGCCGACCAGGCTGGATTGCAGATGCAATACCGTCGGCGCAGACGCGGCCACCGTCGTCGGCCGCGAACCCGGCGCGCCGACCACGCTGGCGCTGGACGCCTTCGGAATCGAGATCCCCACCGTCCACAACGAACGCCCGTCCAGATACGACTTCAACCAGGCCAGTTCGTCCGGCCCGCGCGCGATCAGCTCATCCGCGCCCGACATCACATCCAGCCCGGCCTCGAACACATTGCCGCGATCGCGCACGAAACTCTCGCCCGCGCGCAACGACAACTTGCCCGGCGCGCCGTCGTGCAGCACCGCCAGATCGTCGGCGCGGAATCCGCCGCGGCCGTACTCGGCGCGGCCGCGCACTTGTTCGAACGCGAGCTTCCAGCGCGGATCGCCGAGCTTGGCGTTGTCCAGATCCACCGTGCCCGCGATCTGGGTCTCCGCGCCGTGGTGCAGCGGCAACTGCATATCGAAACCGACCGTCGCCGGACCGCTGGCGCGCAGATTGTCGAAGGTGTCGGCATGCTCTTTGCGCAGCGGGCTTTGCTTGAGCAGGGTCAGCAACTGGGTCGCATCGGCGGCGGCATCGGCCTTCACGCTGAGCGCGCCGTCCTTATAGTGATCGATGCCGGCCTGAATCTTGCGGATGCCGACCCCGGCGATCTTGCCGGTGCCTTCGACGGTGAAACCGTCGGCGACGAAACTCACCTCGGCATCCAGCGCTTCCACCGCCGGCCATTCGGGCTGGAACTTCACCACCGCGCCGTTGAGGCGCGCGCTGGCCTGGAACAAGCCGTTGTTGCGATTGAACGGCCATTCGTCCAGATCGCCGGAAATCACCGCGTGCGCATTGTCCAAGCGCCCGCCGACCAAGGCGGTATTGAGCCAATTCAGCAGAGTCGGCGACATCTGATTGCGGATCCAGAAGCCCTTGGCGACCGGCACCTGCGTAGCGTCCAGATCGGCGGCGATATCGATCCACGGCCGCGAACCGTCGCCCTGCCACCACATCCCGCCGCGCGCGCTGACGCCGAACGCGCCGCCGTCGCCGACCAGACGCAGCGACGTAGTCCCGACCCGCCAACCGTTGCCCTCGCGCCAACCGCCGACGCGGCCGTTGAGCTTGACCGTATGCACCACGCCGAAACCGCTCGGCCAATCGAAGCGCATCGGCGAATCCGGATCCAGGTCCAGAGTGAAACCGTCCGCATCGGCCTGCAGATCGCCGGCCAATCCGCTCAGGCCCGGCGACGTGCCGACCGGATCGAAGCCCACCGCTTCGATCCGCGCGCTGGCGAACATCGGCCCGTTGCGGCGCCCGTTGAGCGCGATCGAACGCAGCGAAACCCGCGGCTTGGCGGTTTCGAACCAATGCCGCAAACGCTCGGGCAAGGCGTCGCTGAGCGCGGCCACCGCGATCAGCGGACCCGCATCGATACGCTCGGCGCGCAGCGCGTAATGATCGCCGCCGGCCACCGCCAGGCCGTCGAGCTTCTGCACGTTCTCGCCGCTGCCGATGCGCAGGGTCGGCGCGTCCAGGCGCCAGCCGCTGTCGGTCAGCCGGTACTGGGCCAGGACTTCGACATGTTCGAATTCGACCCGCGTCGCGGGCGCGGCGGGCGGGTTCGCTGCCGGCGGGGTAGCGAGCGGCGCGGAAGGCGTCGAACTCGCGGGCGCGGCGGCGGCAGCCGGAGCGGCGACGGCTGTCGCCGCCGCGCGCTCGGCGCGCAAGCCGACCCGATCCAACGCCGCCGACACCGTCACCGCGGCGATCCGATGCCCGCGCAGATCGGCCCAGGCCTCGCCCCGGCCCTGCCCCGATTCGATCCGAATGCCGACCAACTTCAGCAGCGGCGACCAACCCGCCAGATCGGCGCGGGTGGCGCCGGCATAGGCGCGGCCGTCGCCGCGCTTGCGGTCGAAATCCAGCACCACATCCAGCGGCGTCGACGGCGCACCGGCGACCCCGACGGTAGGCCATGCGCGCGCGCCCGCGCGCACCCGGTCGCCGTTGACGCGCAGGCGCAGATCGATCTTGGGAACCCGCGCATCGATGCCCAGGCTCGGCGCGATCACCGCCAGTTTGGCGTCGATCACCTGCAACTCGCCCAAGCCTTCCAGCGACGACAGCGGATCGCGCTGCGGACTGGTTTCCTGCCCCGGCAGACCGCGCACTTTCCAGCGGCCGTCGTCGGCGCGTTCCAAGGTCAGGTCCAGGCCCTTGAGCCGCAATTCGGAGAACGCCTGCCCCGGCAACAAGCCCGCGTAGATCGACACCAGCATTTCCGCATCGCCGATGGTGAACGCCTGCGCGCCTTCGCCGATGCGCAAACCGTCCAGGCGCAGCAGCGGACCGCGCCGGGTCCACTGGGTTTCCACTTTGTCGAACGCGACCGGCCGGCCGGCGCGCTTGCTCAGCCACTGCGCGACTTGCTCGGGATGGCTTTCGGCCAGCGGCAGCACCTGACTGGCCGCCGCCAACAACAACGCCACCAGCACCAGCACGATCGCGACGCCGTAGAAGGCGCCACGACGGGCCAGACGCAAGCGACGGCGCAACGGCGTGGGCATCAGAAGCGTCCCAGCCCCCTCTCCCGCGTGCGGGAGAGGGTTGGGGTGAGGGCGCGCGGAGTAGCGAGCGACGACGGCAGCCGAATTTCGCGCGCCCTCATCCGGCCCTGCGGACCACCTTCTCCCGCGCCCCGAAGGAAGTCACCTTGGGTGGCAAGCGGGAGAAGGGAGTCGGCGAGGAGCGGCTTTTTAAAGCAGCACGACATCGAACTGCTCCTGCGCATACTGATCGTCGGCCTGAAAGCGGATCGACTTGCCGAGAAACTCCTCCAACTCCGCCACCGCCGCCGATTCCTCATCGGTGATCCGCGCAACCACCTTCGGCGAGGCGATCACCAACAGCCGCGCCGCATCGAACTGGCGCACCTGCCGGACGATGTCGCGAAAGATTTCGTAGGTCACCGTTTCCGGCGTCTTCAAAGTCCCGCGGCCGCCGCATTCGTGGCAGGCCTCGCTGAGCTGGCGCTCCAGGCTCTCGGTGGTGCGCTTGCGAGTCATCTCCACCAGACCCAGCGGCGAGAATTCGTAGACCGTGGTCTTGGCATGGTCGCGGGTCAGCGACTTCTCCAACTGCCGCAGCACCTGACGCCGGTGCTCCAGGTCGGTCATGTCGATGAAGTCGATGATGATGATCCCGCCCAGGTTGCGCAGCCGCAGTTGCCGGGCGACCGATTGGGCCGCTTCCAGATTGGTGCGGTAAACGGTTTCTTCCAGATTGCGTTGACCAAGGAAGGAACCGGTGTTCACGTCGATGGTGGTCATCGCCTCGGTCTGGTCGATGACCAGATAGCCGCCGGACTTCAGCGGCACCTCTTTATCCAGCGCGCGCTGGATTTCGTCCTCGACCCCGTACAGATCGAAAATCGGCCGCGCGCCGGTGTAGTGCTCGATCTTCTCGGCCAGCCCCGGCATGTATTGCGCGGCGAAGCTGCGCAGGCGCTCGCAGGTCTCGCGCGAGTCGACCTTGACCTTCTCCACGTCGCGGCGGATCAGATCGCGCACCGCGCGCAGCGGCAGGCTCAGATCCTCATACACGCGCTCGCCGACCTTGCTGCTCTGCGACTTCTCCGCGATCAATGCCCAGGCCCGGCTCAAATAGGCGATGTCCTCGGCCAGCGCTTCCTCGGGCTGGCCCTCGGCATTGGTGCGCACGATGTAGCCGTGGTTGTCGCCGGCCGGCGCCTGGGTGGTCACCAACGACTTCAAGCGCGCGCGCTCGGCCTCGTCCTCGATCCGCGCCGACACCCCGACCACGCGCGTGCGCGGCAGCAGCACCAGATAACGCGAGGGAATGCTGAGCTGCGTGGTCAGCCGCGCGCCCTTGCTGCCGATCGGGTCCTTGACCACCTGGACCACGATTTCCTGGCCTTCGCGCAACAGCTCGGCGATCGGCCGGGTCGGCGTCGGCGGCAACGGCGCCTCATCGCCCGCGCCCTCGCCGCTCTGGTTCGGCTTGACGATGTCGGCCGCGTGCAGGAACGCCGCGCGCTCCAGGCCGATCTCGACGAACGCCGCCTGCATCCCGGGCATGACCCGCTGCACCCGGCCCTTGTAGATATTGCCGACCACACCCCGGCGCCAGCCGCGTTCGATGTGCAGTTCCTGCAGCATGCCGTTCTCGACCACGGCGACGCGGGTTTCGCGCGGAGTTACGTTGACCAGGATTTCTTCTGTCATGAGGCGGCGCTGATCCCTGAGCGATGGTCCCGAAGGCGGCGGTTGAGGCAAGAAGGCGAAGCGGAAGGTGGACGATGGAAACCCGGCGGCGGCAAGGAGGCGTCGGCGACGCTCACTGCCGAGCAACAATGGAATCCGCGCGATAGCTTAAGTTCAACGCGGTCGAGACCGCGCATGCGCGGACCGCCGCGCGCCGATCAAACGTCCAGACCGAATTGGCGCAGCAGCTGCGCGGTTTCGAACAAGGGCAAGCCCATGACCCCCGAATAACTGCCGGCCAACCGGCTCACGAACAGCTCCGCGCCGCCCTGGATCGCGTAGCCGCCGGCCTTGCCCATCGACTCGCCGCTGGCCAGGTAGCGCTCGATGGCGCGCGCATCCAGCGCGGCGAAGCTGACTTCGGAGATCGACACCGCCTGCGCCTCGCGCGAAGGCGACACCACCGACACCGCGGAAATCACCTGATGGGTCCGGCCCGACAGCCGGGCCAGCATCGCCGCCGCGTCGCTTGCATCGCGCGGCTTGCCGAAGACTTCATCGTCCAGGACCACCTCGGTATCGGCGCCGAGCACCAGCGCGGAGGGGTTGGCGACCACCTTGAGCAGACCGGCGCCGGCCTTTTCCCGCGCCACCCGGCGCACATACTCCAGCGCCGGCTCGCCGGGCTGGCGCTGTTCGGGTACGTCCAGGTCGATGAGGCCGAAATCCAGGCCGAGGCGGCCCAATAATTCGCGTCGCCGCGGCGACTGGGAGGCTAGATAGAGCATGCGCGAAAGCATAACCCGCGCTGACTGAGCCGCAGCCGACGCCATCGGCGCAAACCCCGCACCGAATCACGGTTCGTTAACCAGTTCAGCAAGACCCTAGCCCTCGTCCCTCAAGGAGTTCCACATGATTCGGTCGCCGTCCTCGTCCTCGCTCTCGACCCAGGTTTTCTCCCGCCTTTCGCTGCGCCCGCTGGCGCTCGCCGCCGTCCTCGCCTTCGGAGCCGCAACCGCCATGACCGCTTCCGCCCAGACCTCGCCCTACGTCGCCACCGACGGCACCCTGCTGTCGGTCTCGGCCGAATCCGAAGCCAAGCGCACGCCCAACATCGCCACCGTCTCAACCGGCGTGGTCACCCAGGCCGGCGACGCCAATGCGGCCATGCGCGCCAACGCCGAGCAGATGGCCAAGGTGGTCGCCGCGATCAAGGCCGCCGGCATCGCCGAGCGCGACATCCAGACCAGCGGCATCAACCTCAACCCGCAGTACCGCTACGCCGAGAACCAGCCGCCGGTGATCACCGGCTACCAGGCCAGCAACAACGTCAACATCGTGATCCGCGACATCTCCAAGGTCGGCAAGATCCTCGACTCGCTGGTCGCCACCGGCGCCAACCAGATCAACGGCCCGACCTTCGACCTGGACACCAAGGACAAGGACGCGGCCTTCGACGAAGCCCGCCGCGGCGCGATCGAAAAGGCGCAGGCGCGCGCGGAGATGTACGCCAAGACCCTGGGCATGAAGGTGCGCCGCATCGTCAGCGTCAGCGAAGGCGGCCGCTTCGCTCCGCCGATGCCGATGCCGATGATGGCCATGCGCATGGAAAAGGCCGGCGCCGCCGCCGACACCTCGGTGTCCCCGGGCGAGAACACCTTGTCGATGAGCCTGGACGTGGTGTTCGAACTGGGCAAGTGATCGTGGCCGGCCCGGACAAAACCACGCCGCCGGCGGCGGACCCGCATCCGGGCCGCAACCCCGGCTATCCCGAGCCGCAGCCGCGCGATCCCGACGACGCGCGCCAACCGGACCCGCGCAAGCCGCGCAATCCGGACGAAGGCGGGTTGGGACGCGATCCCGACCCGGCCCCGGACGACCCGGCCGGCGGCTGAGTCGGTCCGATCACAACCAGACCAAGCCCGCGCAAGCGGGCTTGGTTTTATCCGCGGCTCGCACCCGGAACTTTGCCGAATCAGCTGCGACGCTCATTGAGCGAAGATTCGCGCTGGGTATCGGCGGCCACTTGCAAGTGGCCAAATGCCTGAGCGGTCGAGCGTCGTTGTTATTCGTTCAGCAAGCCGGCACTTATCGGTGGCGGATCCCAGGTGAGCCCTGGCACTCGATCCGAACGAATCCCCCGGAAAAATCGCGGCGCCGCAAAACCGGACGCTCATCGCGATGGCGTTGGCTCCGGCCCCTCCCCCCACCAAAGTCGCAAACGAGAACCGCTTGCGTTACCGGCGCCGGCCAGCGCATTTTTGTGACGCGGGGCGGTCTTCAGATTCAACCCCGTTGGCGGTACCCAGCCGTTGTCTGTGTTTGTAAGACACCCCAAGGAGAAGGCCCATGGTTCGCGCGCTCCCCGCTCACACCCGCCAGCCGCTGGACGGAACCCGCATCGCCGCCAACGCCGGTGCGATCTTGTTCAACGGTGCGATGCTCATGCTGATGTTGGCGCCGTTGAGCGCGCCTACGTTGATCGTGCCGCGTCTGGACAAGGATCCCGAGGTCTTCTTCATTCCGCCGAAGACGCCGCCGGTCACCATCACCCCCGCCCCGCCGCCGCCGACGGCCGTGCCGATCACCCGCACGCCGGCGCCGCCCGCCCCGGTCGCCGCGCCGACACCGGAAATCGTCGTCGAGAACACCACGCCAAGCCCTGTCGACACGTTCGTGGCGGTGGCCACGCCGACCATCGAAACCCCGCCGAGCAACGTCGGCAACCAGGTGCTGACCGGCGCGACGCTGCAGAGCCTGAAGAACCCGCCGCCGTCGTATCCGCCGCAAGCGGTGCGCGACAACCTCACCGGCGTGGTCGAACTGGAAATCCTGGTCGGCATCGATGGCAAGCCGCTGGATGTGACGGTCGTGCGCAGCAGCGGCCACCGCATCCTCGACCAGGCCGCGATCCGGGTGGTGAAGTCGCGCTGGACGTTCCAGCCGGCGATGAGCAATGGCCAGGCCGTGCAGGCGCGCGGCCGGGTGCCGATCGAGTTCAAGCTCGATCAGTAAGGCGTTGCGCGCGGATGCGACGAAAAAACCCGGGCATTGCCCGGGTTTTTTTGGGGTTGGGGATTGGGGGTCAGGGAACTGGAAGAACGATCGAGCATTGAACAATCGTCTCTTTCTTCGAGTCCCGCTTTCCGAATCGCGAATCCGAAGTCGGCGACCCGCCAGCCACACCGCGCAACTCACCCACCGTCGGTCATTCCGGCGAAAGCACGTAACTCCCCTACCGTCGTTCCGGCGAAAGCACACAACTCTCCTGCCGTCGTACCGGCGAAAGCGCGCAACTCTCCTACCGTCGTACCGGCGAAAGCGCGCAACTCTCCTACCGTCATTCCGGCGAAAGCCGGAATCCATTTTGATTCGGCTCTCCCGCCGTGCGGCACACCCCATCCCGCCCACCACCGCCATCGCTACGCCCGATGGTAAGGATGATTAGCCAACAACGCCGCCGCCCGATACAACTGCTCGGCCGCAACCAACCGCACCAGCATATGCGGCAAGGTCAACGGCCCCAGCGACCACTGCTCGTCCGCGCGCGCCAACACCTCCGGCGCATGGCCTTCCGGACCGCCGATCAAGAACGCCAGATCGCGCCCCTGCCCGCGCCAATGCTCCAGACGCTGCGCCAACTGCTCCGACGTCCACAACCGCCCGCGCCCTTCCAGCGCGACCACGCACGCGTTCTTGGGCAGCGCCGCGACCACCCGCGCGCCCTCGTCCTGGGTCGCCCGCGCCGCGTCGCGGCCCTTGCCGCGCAGGCCGGGTTCGATCTCGACCAACTCCAGCGGCAGCCAATGCGACAGGCGCTTTTGATATTCGCCGAAGCCTTCGGCGACCCAGCGCGGCGCGCGTTCGCCGACGGCGATCAATCTGCTTTTCATCCGCGCATGGTAGCCGGGCGCGGCCGCGCGATCGAACCGCCAGTCGCCCGCGCGCGCCGCGCCGCCGCGCAAACGAAAAGGCCCGGCGAATGCCGGGCCTTTCGTCGAGCCATCGGCGAACCGATCAGCGCAGGTTGTCTTCGATCACCTTGATCTGCACGCGCTTGCGCAGCGCCGTGGTCAGCTCGCGGCTTTCCTCGTAACCGCCCATCTGCGCGATCTGCGTGCGCAGCATGTCCATCTGCGCGGCCGGAATGTCCGACTTGCTGCCCGGCACGACCTTGTTGACCGCGAACAACACCACGCGGCCGTCGTCGAGCTTGGACTTGCCCGCGGCCACCTTGCCGGCGGCCGGCGCCTTCAGCGCGAAGATCGCTTCGCTGACCTGCGGCGTCGGCAACGGCATGCCGCGGGCGACGCTGGGAATGTTCTCCGGCGCCGGCAGTTGCTTGGACGCGGCCACCGCGGCGAAATCCTCGCCGCCGTTGATCCGCGCGATCAGCGCGTCGGCTTCTTTCTCCGCCGCCTTGGCGCTGCGGTCGGCGCGCACCGCGGCGATCACCTTGTCGCGCACCTGCGCCAGCGGCTGCGCGCGTTCGGGCGTGTGCGAGACGACCCGGATCAGCACGCTGTGGTCCTGGCCGATGTCGATCGGATCGCTGACGGTGTTGTCCTGGATCCGCGCATCGGAGAACGCGGCGCGGATCACCGCCGGATTGGCGCCGATGCCGGTGTTGGCCGCGGCGTTGCGGGTGACCGGAGCGAGCTTGAGCAACGGCAGCCCCATCGCCTTGGCCGGCTCGGCCAGGGTCGTCGGATTCTTGTAGACCATGTCGACCAGCTTGGCCGAGAAGTCGTTGAACGCGCGCTCGCCGCTGGTCTGGGTTTCCTCGCGCAGCAACTGCTCGCGCACCAGTTCGAACGACTGCTGCTGGCCGGCCTTGACCTCGCGCACCTGGATCACGTGCCAGCCGCCGTCGCCCTTGACCGGATCGCTGATCTGACCGGCCTGGAGCTTGAACGCGGCCTCGTCGAACGCGCCCGGGATGTCGCCCTTGTTGACCCAGCCCAGGTCGCCGCCGGCGGCCTTGGAGCCCAGGTCTTCGCTGTCGGCGCGGGCGATCGCGGCGAAATCCGCACCCGGCGCCTTGGCCTGCGCGGCGATCCGCTTGGCCTTGTCTTCGGCGGCCTTCTGCGCGGCCGCGTCGGCGCCGGCCGGCACGTTGATCTGGATGTGCGAGAGCAAACGCTGTTCGGCGGCGAGGAACTTGTCTTTCTCGTTCTTGTAACGCTCGCGCAGCGCTTCTTCGCTCGGCGGCGGCGGCGGCGGCAGGTTGGCGCCGACCAGTTCGACGTATTCCAGGCTGACGCTTTCCGGCGCGCGGAAATCCTTGCTGTGGCTGTCGTACCACTTCTGGATGTCGGCGGCGGCGACTTCGCTGGTATCGGCGGCGGGCGCCGGCACCATCACCAGGCTGACGTCGCGCTTCTCGCCCATCAACTTGATCAGGCGGTCGGTCTCGTTCTGGGTCAGGAAGTTGCTCTGGCCGACGCCGCCGGTCAGCAGGCTTTCCATCAGACGGTCGCGCACGAACTGTTCGAACTCGACCGGCGTCTGCGGCGGTTGGCGCATCTGCAGACCGAGGATGTAACGGTCCTGGCTGAACTTGCCGCTGCCGTCCTGGAAATCGGGCACGCCCTGGATGGTCTTGACCACCAGCGCATCGCTGACGCTGAGGCCGTCGACTTCAGCGGCGAGCTTGCGCACGCGTTCGTCGATCAGGCTGTCGAGCACTTCGCGCTTGCTTTCGGGCTTCTCGAACTCGCGCGCGTCGAAGGCCTCGCCTTCCTGCGCGCGGCGGCGATCGCGTTCGCGCTGGAAGCGCTCATCGAATTCGGCGCGATCGATCGATTCCTTCTTCCACAGCATCGACGCCGGCCACCACGACGGCGCCGAGCGCCACCACGACGGCGCGATCTCGATGCGCGCGACCGCGTTGTCGGTGCGCTGCACCATGTACTGCTCGATGCCGACGAAGGCGAAGGGAATGATCAGCAGGCCGAGGATCACGGTGGCGATCCAGCCCGAGGTCTTGTCGCGTAGGGTCTGCAGCATGTCCGGGTCGCGTTAAGTCGTAAGCCGGACAGTTTAGCGCGGTTCTGGGCCTGTCATGGCGGTGGGCGGCGATGGGTGCCGTGGCTGGGGGCGGACGTCCGGACGGTGGCTGGGAAATGAGACTCAGGGCGCGGGATTCGGCTTGGATCCGGGCGGCTGGGTGCTTTTCAGACCGTCGTTCCCGTGTTGGGCACAGGCACTCAGGTGCTTTCCAGCCTGTCATTTCCGCGCTGGGCACAGGCACCCGCGTGCTTTTCGGGCCGTCATTCTCGCGTTCGACACAGACGCCAGCGCGCTTCCCAGGTCGTCATTCCCGCGAACGCGGGAATCCAGCGACTTCAGGCGTTCTCGCACGAAAGGCACTGGATTCCCGCGTTCGCGGGAATGACGTTCTGGAGAGATCGCACTGAAGGCTCTTGGCTCTGGGGTCCCGCCTTCGCCGGAGTGACGGCATGCGAAACGCAGGAACGGCAGGCTGGCTCGCTTCGCCCCCAAAGCCCAAAAAAGAAAAAGGCGCCCCAAAAGGGACGCCCTTGAAAAAACGAAGGCATCGTTTCCGATGCCTTCGGCAAAAAACTGGCGGAGTGGACGGGACTCGAACCCGCGACCTCCGGCGTGACAGGCCAGCATTCTAACCGACTGAACTACCACTCCGCGCTTTGAAACCGTACCGCTGAAACCCGCGCCGCGAAACTTTGGCGGTTACACCGCAGATTCGGATCCGACTTTCGAGTTTCCGGCTTTCGATATCGGCTTGCCGCAGCGCGGCAAAATCGAAAGCCCTCACTTATATAAAAACAAAGGCGCCGCGAACGGCGCCTTTGGCGAAACTGGCGGAGTGGACGGGACTCGAACCCGCGACCTCCGGCGTGACAGGCCAGCATTCTAACCGACTGAACTACCACTCCGCACTTTGAAACCGTACCGCTGAAACTTGCAACCGGGAACCCGACTCTATCGCGTACCGCCTGGACGGACGCTTCGGCAGAAAGACCAGCAGCCTGGTGGGTGCTGAGGGTTTCGAACCCCCGACCCTCTCCGTGTAAAGGAGACGCTCTACCGCTGAGCTAAGCACCCGAATGACTTGGGCTTACTGCTTTGGGTTCCGCTCGGCGATGCCCTGCACCGCCGTCGAGTTACTCAGTTTACAGCATCCTTCAGCGCCTTGCCAGCCTTGAAGGAGGGATTCTTCGAAGCAGCGATCTTGATCGTTTCGCCCGTCTTCGGGTTGCGGCCCTGGCGGGCAGCGCGCTTGCGCACCTGGAAGGTACCGAAGCCTACGAGCGTGACAGTGTCGCCCTTCTTCAGCGCCTTGGTGACGACGTCGATCAGCGCATCGACGGCGGCGGTAGCGTCGGTCTTCGACAGCTCGGCGGTTTCGGCGACGGCGCCTACGAGTTCGGCCTTGTTCATTATTTTTTTGACTCCCTGTGCGGTGTGACCGCGTGTTCTGAGAATCGAAACGTTCGCCGCAGGAGGCGCGCGTTCCGATCAAGTGTGCCGCGCGACAGTTCGCTTGTGCATTCAAGCCGCGCGGTTGCGGTCGTTATACCAGCGGCATTTTGGGGGCGCAAGCTTGAAACCTAGCTGTGGCGCGGCTTTCAGAGGTTTTTCGCAGCCGATTCCAAGCTATCCGACCAGCGGCCCGAGTCAGTGCTTGACGTCGGGCTGCGAATTGGTCTTGCCGCTTTCGCGCACCGGCAATTCTCCGCCGCCGGCGGCCGGAATCGCCGCGATAGGACGTTCAAGCGCCAGCTCGAGCACCTCATCGATCCAGCGCGCCGGCACGATCTTCAAGCCCTGGGTCACGCTCTTGGGCAGGTCGGCCAGATCCTTGCGGTTTTCGTCGGGGATGATGACCGTGCGGATGCCGCCGCGCAGCGCCGCCAGCAGCTTCTCCTTCAATCCGCCGATCGGCAGCACCCGGCCGCGCAGGGTGATCTCGCCGGTCATCGCCACATCGGCCTTGACCGGATTCTTGGTCAGCATCGACACCAACGCGGTGGCCATGCCGATGCCCGCGCTCGGGCCGTCCTTGGGCGTGGCGCCCTCGGGCACGTGCACGTGCACGTCGTGCTTCTGCAGGAACTCGACGTCGATGCCCAGGTTTTCGGCGCGCGAACGCACCACCGACAACGCCGCCGACGCCGATTCCTTCATCACATCGCCGAGTTGGCCGGTGAGGATCAACTGGCCCTTGCCCGGCACCAGCGTGGCTTCGACCTGGAGCAAATCGCCGCCGACCTCGGTCCAGGCCAGGCCGGTGACCAGACCGATTTCGTTCTGCTCTTCGGCGCGGCCGAAATCGAAGCGGCGCACGCCCAGGTACTTCTCGAGATTCTTGGACGTGACGTTGACCGCGCCGTCCTTGCTCTTCTTCGCAGGCTTGGGACCGGCCAGCGCGATTTCCTTGACCACCTTGCGGCAGATCTTGGAGATCTCGCGTTCCAGATTGCGCACGCCCGATTCGCGCGTGTAGTAACGCACGATGTCGCGCACCGCCGATTCGGCGATCTTGATCTCTTCGGCCTTCAGGCCGTTGTTCTTGATCTGCTTGGGCAGCAGATAGCGCATGGCGATGTTGAGCTTCTCTTCCTCGGTGTAACCCGGAATCCGGATCACTTCCATGCGGTCCAGCAACGGGCCGGGAATGTTGAGCGAGTTGGAGGTGGCGACGAACATCACTTCGCTGAGGTCCAGATCGACTTCCAGGTAGTGATCGTTGAACGCGTTGTTCTGCTCGGGATCGAGCACTTCCAGCAGCGCCGAGGACGGATCGCCGCGGAAGTCCATCGACATCTTGTCGATTTCGTCGAGCACGAACAGCGGGTTCTTGCTGCCGACCTTGTTGAGGTTCTGCACGATCCGGCCCGGCATCGAGCCGACATAAGTCCGGCGATGGCCGCGGATTTCGGCCTCATCGCGCACGCCGCCCAGCGACATGCGCACGAACTTGCGATTGGTGGCCTTGGCGATGGACTGACCGAGCGAGGTCTTGCCCACGCCGGGCGGACCGACCAGGCACAGGATCGCGCCCTTCATGTTCTTCACCCGGGTCTGCACCGCGAGGTATTCCAGAATGCGTTCCTTGACCTTTTCCAGACCGAAGTGGTCGGCGTCGAGCACGTCCTGCGCGGCCTTGAGATCCTTGCGGATCTTGCTGCGCTTCTTCCACGGCACGCCCAGCAGCCAGTCCAGGTAGTTGCGCACCACCGCGGCTTCGGCCGACATCGGCGACATCTGCTTGAGCTTGTTGAGCTCGTTCTTGGCCTTGGTTTCCACCGGCTTGGGCATGCCGGCCTCGGCGATCTTGCGCGCGAGTTCGTCGATGTCGTTGGGCGCGTCGTCGATCTCGCCGAGCTCCTTCTGAATCGCCTTCATCTGCTCGTTGAGGTAGTACTCGCGCTGGCTCTTCTCCATCTGCGACTTGACCCGGCCGCGGATGCGCTTCTCCAACTGCTGCACATCGATCTCGCCGTCGACCAGGCCGACCAGCTGCTCCAGGCGCGCGCCGATCTCATGGGTTTCGAGCAACTTCTGCTTGTCGCCGATGCGCACGCCCAGGTGCGCGGCGACGGTGTCGGCCAGACGGCCGGGTTCGTCGATGCCGGCCAGGGTCTGCATCAGCTCCGGCGGCAGCTTGCGGTTGGTTTTGACGTACTGCTCGAATAGGCCCATCAGCGAGCGTGCGATCGCTTCGACTTCGCGTTCTTCGCGATCGACGATCGGCTCGACCACCGCGGCCTTGCCCGACAGCGCGCCGTCGTTCTCGACCACTTCGGCCACGCCGACGCGCGAGACGCCTTCGACCAACACCTTGATGGTGCCGTCGGGGAGCTTGAGCAATTGCAGCACCTGCGCGAGCGTGCCGATCTCGTACAGATCTTCGGCGCCCGGATCGTCGGTCTCGGCGGACTTCTGCGCGACCAGCAGGATGCGCTTGTCCGACTCCATCGCCAGATCGAGGGCGCGAATGGATTTATCGCGGCCCACGAACAGCGGAATCACCATGTGCGGGAACACGACCACATCGCGCAGCGGCAGCACCGGCAGGGTCATGATTTCGGCGGAAGACTGAGTCATCGTAGCTCTCGACAAGCGTGGGGTGAGGACGCCGTAGCGCCCAGGCCTCCGTTATGGGGGTGCCGGCCCGGGAGCGCAAGCGAAGCCGTTGGGGCGACCCGCAAAATCGCAAAAAATCGCTTCTAAATCACGGCCTTGCGATACAAATGACGGACTGGGACAAAGCATCCCGCCTGCCCGTCCAAATCGCCTCGGGACGCCGGCCGCACAACCATCGCTTCAGGCTATCGAGCAGTACAACGCAAGCACGTACCGTTATTGGGACAGCGGCTGCAGCGCCCTGGTTCACCCCTGCCCGACCGGTCTGGCGCCGCCGGTCCGGCGGCAGGCACCGACCGGCGGGACGCAGCCCGATCCGCGGCCCCAATCAGGCTTCGCATCGGCGGTTCGGCGAACCCAGGCCTCATCCGATCCTATCGCCGGACCCGGCGCCATTGGCCCATCGGCCAACCGAAACCCGACCGAGTTTTGCGACCCGTTAGCGGGAATCGATCGACGCGGCCGTTCACGGCGACTGCAAGATGATTTACCAGCGGCGGGCGGCGAGCCGATGCGCGCCAGTTCGTACCTGACGCACCGCAGTCGCACCCGACTCGGCACGAGCGGACAGTGGCCCCGGTCTTCGCCAAGCCCAAAAACGATCGCCCCCGCACGAGGCGGGGGCGACGGTGTTGCCGGATCGGTAGCGGCCTTACTCGGCCGAAGCGACCTTGGGCTGCGCCGGCGGCGTCTGATAGATCAGATACGGCTCGGACTTGTGTTCGATCACCGATTCGTCGACGACCACCTTGCTGACGTTTTCCAGCGACGGCAGTTCGTACATCGTGTCCAACAGCACCGATTCGACGATGGTGCGCAGGCCGCGCGCGCCGGTCTTGCGCTTGAGCGCCTTGCGCGCGATCGCCGCGAGCGCGTCGGGACGGAACTCGAGCTCGACGCTCTCCATCTCGAACAACTTGCGGAACTGCTTGGTGATCGCGTTCTTCGGCTCGGTCAGGATCGAGATCAGCGCGGCCTCATCGAGTTCCTCGAGCGTGGCGACCACCGGCAGGCGGCCGACGAACTCGGGAATCAGGCCGAACTTGATCAGATCTTCCGGCTCGACGTCGGCGAGGATCTTGCCGATATCGATCTTGCGCTCGCTGCTCTTGACCTTGGCGCCGAAGCCGATGCCGCCGGCCTCGGTGCTGCGCTGCTGGATGATCTTGTCCAGACCCGCGAACGCGCCGCCGACCACGAACAGGATGTTGCGGGTGTCGACCTGCAGGAATTCCTGCTGCGGATGCTTGCGCCCGCCCTGCGGCGGCACGCTGGCGATGGTGCCTTCGATCAGCTTGAGCAGCGCCTGCTGCACGCCTTCGCCCGAGACGTCGCGGGTGATCGAGGGGTTGTCGCTTTTGCGCGAGATCTTGTCGATTTCGTCGATGTAGACGATGCCCTGTTGGGCCTTCTCGACGTCGTAATCGCACTTCTGCAACAACTTCTGGATGATGTTCTCGACGTCCTCGCCCACGTAACCGGCTTCGGTCAGGGTGGTCGCGTCGGCGATGGTGAACGGCACGTTGAGCAGGCGCGCCAGCGTTTCGGCCAGCAGCGTCTTGCCCGAACCGGTCGGGCCGACCAGCAGGATGTTCGACTTCGACAATTCGACGTCGTCGTTCTTCTGCCGGCTCTCGATGCGCTTGTAATGGTTGTATACGGCCACCGCCAACGTGCGCTTGGCGCGCTGCTGGCCGATCACGTATTGATCGAGCACCTCGAGGATTTCGCGCGGCTTGGGCAGATGGCTGCGTGCCGATTGCGCCTTTTCCTCGAGTTCTTCACGGATGATGTCGTTGCAAAGCTCGACGCACTCATCGCAGATGAAGACGCTCGGGCCCGCAATCAGCTTGCGGACTTCGTGCTGGCTTTTACCGCAGAACGAGCAATACAGGATCTTGTTGCCGTCGCCCGTGCTGCGTCCTTGTCCATCTTCTTTCATGCTTGGTCGGTCCGTTGCTGCTCAGTCGTGAAGCTTGGTTCTTAATATGCCCAAACGGGCTTGACGGCAAGCGCCGCCGGCACTCGTTCAGGTCCGGCAGAGCGAGAATAACACAGCGTCCCGACCCGCCCTTTGGGCTGGATCGCGCCGGATTTGCCCAGCGCGATCAAGGACTTGCGCGTCATTCAAACGCCCGGCCGCGGCGCTCAGGAGGCCTGGACGGATTCGTCCGGACGGCGCTCCAGCACCTGGTCGATCAAGCCGTATTCCTGCGACGCCTGCGCGCTCTTGAAGTTGTCGCGCTCGGTGTCGCGGGCGATGGTCTCCAGGGCCTGGCCGGTGTGCTTGGACAGGATTTCGTTGAGGCGCTGACGCAGGGTCAGGATCTCGCGGGCGTGGATGTCGATGTCGGTCGCCTGACCCTGGAAGCCGCCCAGCGGCTGGTGGATCATCACCCGCGAATTGGGCAGCGCATAACGCTTGCCCTTGGCGCCGGCGGCGAGCAGCAGCGCGCCCATGCTGGCGGCCTGGCCGACGCAGATGGTGCTCACGTCGGGCTTGATGTACTGCATGGTGTCGTAGATCGCCATGCCGGCGGTGACCACGCCACCGGGCGAGTTGATGTAGAAGCTGATGTCCTTCTCGGGGTTTTCGGCCTCCAGGAACAGCATCTGGGCGACGATCACGTTGGCCACGTGGTCGTCCACGCCGCCGACCAGGAAGATCACGCGCTCTTTGAGCAGGCGCGAATAGATGTCGTAGGCGCGCTCGCCGCGGCTGGTCTGCTCGACCACCATCGGCACCAGATTCAAGGCTTTGGTTCGGTTATCCATGTTCAACGGCACCTATTGGCTGACGTAGAAGTGCGCTCGTTAACGCAGCGCGGTCCGGCCAACTTGGGGCCGGCCGGACCGCAGCGCAAGAGGCGCGATTGCTAAATGTGGCCAAGCCGCGCCGCGCGCCCGATTCGGACATGCGCCGCAAACCCGCGACGGCGACGCCGCGGGCCGCGTGGGATCAGCTCGGGCGGATCGCTTCGCTGAACGACAGCGGCTGCTCGGTGTGCTGGGCGCGCTCGGCGATCCAATCGATCACCTGCTCTTCCATCACCCGGTTCTGCAGGCCGGCCATCAACTGCTGGTCGTTGCGGTACAGGTCGATCACCTGCTGCGGCTCCTCGTAGGTCGAGGCGATCAGACGCAGGGTCTCGTTGACGCGCTTGGCTTCCAGGCGCAGATCGTTGCGGCGGGCGATTTCGCCGACCAGCAGGCCGACCAGCACGCGCTTGCGCGCGGCGTCCATGTAGTTCAGGTGCGCATCGGCCGGGGCTTCGATCTGACGGCCCTGGCGGCGGGCCTGCTCGACGGTCTGCCAGACCATGTCGCGGGCTTCGCTTTCGACCAGCTTCGGCGGCATTTCCACCGATTCGTAGGCCTTGACCAGTTGCTCGCCGACTTCGCGACGCAGACGGTTCATCAGCGCGCCCTTGAGCTCGCGCTCCAGGTTGGTGCGGATGTCGTTGCGGAACTGCTCGGCATCGCCGCTCTTGACGCCGAAGCTCTTGATGAACGCCGCATCGACTTCCGGCGAAACCGGCTCGGAGACGTGGTTGAGCTTGAGGTGGACGTTGGCCTTCTTGCCGGCGACTTCGGCGGCGCGCCAATCGGCCGGGAACTCGACCTCGGCGATCTTTTCTTCGCCGGCCTTGACCCCGACCATCGCCGCTTCCAACGGCGCGAACATCGCGCCCGAACCGATCTGGGTGCTGCCGTACTCGGCGCCCTCGGCCGGCAGACGCACGCCGTCGATTTCGGTGAAGGTCTCGACCTCGACCACGTCGCCTTCCTGGGCGGCGCGCTCGACCGTGGTCAGCGTGCGGCGCTGCAGGCGCAGGTTTTCGATCATCGCGTCGATGTCGGCGTCGGTGACTTCCGCGGTGTGGCGGTCGATCGCCAGCTTGCTCACGTCGATGTCGCCGAAATCCGGCACGACTTCGAAGGTGGCGGTGTACGACAAGGTCTCGCCGCCCTCGGCGGCCGGCTCGATCCGCGGGCTGCCCGCGATCTGCAGCTTTTCTTCGCGCACGGCGTTGCTGAAGCTTTCGCGCAGCATGCCGTCGAGGATTTCGGCGCGGACCTGAGCGCCGAAGCGCTGCTCGATGACCTTGGCCGGCACCTTGCCCGGGCGGAAGCCCTTGATCTTGGCGCCGCGCGCGATTTCGCGCAGGCGGCCGCCGACCTGGTTTTCCAGATTCTCGGCCGGGAGGCTGAAGGTCAAACGGCGTTCCAGCGAGCCCAGCGATTCGAGCGAAACTTGCATATCCACTCCTGCGACCGCGGCATCCGCCGCGGCGACGATGTTGATGATCCTGTCCGGCCGCCGGTCCGGGCGAAGCTCGCCGGCCAGCGGAACTTGCTAGTTTGGCCGATAAAGGCCGCCGCTGCCAGCGCCGGCGGGCGGGAAATCCGCTTGGGGCGGGGTTTTGCGGGCGATTCGGCGGTTTTGGGGGGCTGGAAGGGGCGGCTGGGCGGCCTGCTGGCGGCGATAGGCACGAATTAGGGGTGAATTCGCTGCCTTGGGGGCGCTGAATCGTTTGTTGGTGAGATTCGGTGGGCTGGTGTCGGGGCGCGGGGCTGTGCGCCGGGATTCCGGCTGGGTGCTTGGTAGTCAAGAGCCCGGCTGGTGCGACCGGCCATTGGGGCGTTCGTGGCGGCTGGGTTCTAGGCCAGACGCCTTGGTGCGAAAGGCGGGACTCGAACCCGCACGGGTGTTGCCCGCTAGAACCTAAATCTAGTGCGTCTACCAGTTCCGCCACTTTCGCATGGGCCGGCATCGCAGATGCGGCCCGGGCATTCTAGCCGCGCGCCGGTAAAAAATCGCCGGTCGCCGACCTCGCGCGAACGCGGCGATGCCGGCGATCGGCCACACCCGGCCACTGGTAAGCACCGTTGGCGGACAGCGGCCGAGGCCGCCAGCGCGGAGGCTATGCTTCCACCCCGTCTTCAGGAGCGAGAGTCCCGTGCGCGAGTTGTATCCCGAGATCGAGCCCTACCGCAGCCAACGCCTTCGCGTGGATGCGATCCATGAGTTGCATATCGAAGAGTGCGGCAATCCCGACGGCCTGCCGGTGATATTCCTGCACGGCGGCCCCGGCGCCGGCGTGTCGCCCTACCACCGCCGTTTCTTCGATCCCAAGCGTTACCGCATCGTGCTGTTCGATCAACGCGGCGCCGGCCGTTCGACCCCGGCCGCCGAGCTGCGCGACAACACCACACAGCATCTGGTCGCCGACATCGAAACCATCCGCGAGCACTTCGGCATCGAGCGCTGGGTGGTGTTCGGCGGTTCGTGGGGCTCGACCCTGGCGCTGGCGTATGCGCAGGCGCATCCCGAGCGCGCGCTGGGGCTGGTGTTGCGCGGCATTTTCCTCGGCCGTCCGGGTGAGCTGCGTTGGTTCAACGAACTCGACGGCGGCGCGCGCTGGATCTTCCCCGAGCGTTGGGCGCATTACCTGGCGCACATCCCCGAGGAAGAACACGACAACCTCACCGAGGCCTATTGGCGCCGGCTCGACAGCGCCGATCCCGAGGTGCGTCTGGCGGCGGCGCAGGCCTGGAGCCATCTGGAAGGCGGCAGCACCACGCTGATCCACGATCCCGACGAACCGGGCAATTTCGAAGAGCCGCAGGTGTCGATCAACCTCGCCCGCGCCGAAGCGCATTACTTCCGCCACGACGTGTTTCTGCAACCCGATCAGTTGCTGCGCGACGTCGGACGCATCCGCAATATCCCGGCGACGATCGTGCACGGCCGCTACGACATCATCTGCCCGGTCAAGAGCGCGGTCGATCTGGCCGCGGCGTGGCCGGAAGCGCAGCTGCGGATCGTGCTGGCCGGACACAGCGCGGCCGATCCGGCGATCGTCGATGCGCTGGTGACGGCGACCGATGGATTGGCCGATCGCTTCGGCTCGCGTTGATCGGCTTCAGCCGCCGCTACAAATGAAGAGGCCCGGCATCCGCCGGGCCTCTTCGTATCGGCGCGCGATCAGAGCCTGCAAGGCCCGCCGGCCACCGGGCACGCCTTCACGAAGACCCACTTGTGATTGACGCAGGTGTAGTAGTTGCGCCAGCCGCCCGACACGATCGTCGTGGTCGCGCCGTTGGGATTGCAGTACTGCCCGCCCACCTGCGCGCTGGCCGTACCGCCCAGGCCGAGCATCAAGCCCGCCGCGAATACCGCGGCCGCCGCCGTCTTCATCATTGTCCGCTTCATGTGTAGCTCCCTCTCCATTCGATGATGTCGCCGGACGGGTGTGGGGGCATTCGCACGAACACGCGGCAGAGAACTCGCGATCGCGAATGACGACGCGGACAGCCGGCGATTCTGTCCGCCATCGGGTGCCGACGGCGCTACCGAGGCGATAGCGGCCGCCGAAAGATCTCGAAACGTAGGGATACCGGACTTTTCGTGCCGTGTCCGGCGTTCGCAGGCACAGGTCAGATCGAAAACGTGATCCGCGTTGGCGGATCGCTTCAACCGAAGTCGAGCGCGCGCGATGGCGAGCAGGCGCTGCGGATCAGACCTGGCAGACGCGCTCTTGCAGCCGCCCGTCGATGCGCCCGACCACCTTGAAATGCCAGCGGTCCTTCTTGAACGCCAACAAATAGTCCTCCGCGCCGGACAGATGGCCCAAGGCGAACTCGCGCGCGGGCTGCTCGTGATCGTCGCCGGCCAGATCGGTCTCGAGCACGAAGATCTCCTGCCGGCCCGGCAGCACCAGCGTGGGCAGGTAATCCTCGAAACCATCGTCGCGGATGATCTGCCGCGTCATTTCGACGAACTGATCGAGCATGCCGGCGCTCCTTCGATAGAGGCACGAGTCTAACCACGGCGGCAGCCGCGATGCATGGACGCAAAACGCCGGAGGCCGCCGGGAATCCCGTTGCGGGGCTTTAATGTAACATCTATTGTTATATGAAATCCGCGGACACCGCCCGACCATGACCGTACCCAGCCAGCCCTTCTCCGACCCGCAAGCCGTCGCCCACTACGCCGAAGGCCCGCCGCGGCTGGTGCCGGGCTTCGCCGACCTGCAACGCATGGCCGGCCTGCTGCTGGCCGAGCGCGCGCCGGCCGACGCGCGGGTGCTGGTGCTCGGCGCCGGCGGCGGACTGGAATTGAAAGCCTTCGCCCAGGCCTACCCAGGTTGGCGATTCGACGGCATCGACCCGTCCGCGGAAATGCTGAAACTGGCCGAGCGCACGCTCGGGCCGCTGGTCGAACGCGCGCGTTTGCACACCGGTTATATCAACGACGCCCCCAACGGCCCGTTCGACGGCGCGGCCTGCTTGTTGACCCTGCACTTCGTCGCGCCCGAACAGCGCCTGCACACGCTCAGCGAAATCCGCCGCCGGCTCAAACCCGGCGCCGCGTTCGTGGCCGCGCATTTCAGCATTCCCCAGGCCGCGGACCAACGCGCGCTATGGCTGTCGCGCTACGCCGCCTTCGCCGTCGCCTCCGGGGTGGCGCCGGAGCAGGCCGAAAACGCGCGCACCGCCATCGATGCGCGCTTGAGCATCCTCAGCCCGGCGCAAGACGAAGCGCTGCTACGCGACGCCGGCTTTTCCGACGTCAGCTTGTTCTACGCCGGCTTCGCGTTCCGCGGCTGGGTGGCATATGCCTGAATTGAACGACGCCGCTCACTGCTGACCGGCGACCGACGCCGGCAGGCGCATGCCCGGCGTCCAACCGCTCTGGGCGAGAAACGCCTTGGGATCGCCGAGTTCGATCAGGCGCTTGAGCTCGGCCTTGCGATCGGTGGCGCGCAGGTAAGAGGCCTTGGCGATCCGATAACCGACCCAATAGCCCAGGTCGTAGGGTTCGTCGGAACCCTTCTTGTAGTTGAAGAACCACTTGGACAGATCGGTGCTGTCTTTGTCGCGCAGGAACGCGGTCTCGATCTGTTCTTCCTTGCCGCGCGTCCACTCGGCATGCCGGCCGTTGCCGACGTTGCCCGAGGTCAGCTCGGCCACCAGTTCGCCGACGCCTTCGGCCAAGGCCAGCCGCAGCACGGTGGCGTTGGGGTCGTTCTCTTTGAGATCGTTCGACGCGCTCTGCTGGATGTGCGCGTATTCGTGGGCGATCACGTGGACGAAGCGGTCTTCCAGATTCGGGTTCATGAAATCCGCCGCGCACAGCGCTTCCAGGCCGATGGTCACGCCGGCCGGGTTGGTGATGCCGACCGGACGGCCGCGACCGACTACGATGGCGACCGGCGGAAATTTCGCCTCCGGGTACAAGGACGAAAGCTTGTCGAAGGTCGCCACCAACCGGCGCTTGACCGCGGGCAACGCGCTTAGGCACTGCTTGGCTTTCTCGTACATCGCCGGATCGCTGGCCAACTGATCGGCGATGCGCTGCGCAGTGACCCGCCGCGCCACCGCGAACTCGCTCAGGCTCTGAGTGCCCTTGGCGAGGTAGTCGTTCTGGATCTGCTCCACGCTCGGATGGCCGCCGGTGGCGTCGTAGAGCGCGTAGAAGCGGGTGACATCGTCGATGCGGATGTCCGGCCCGCGCTTGGCCTCGGCTTGAGCGAGGGCCGGCAGCGCGAGCGCGGCGAGAACTACCAACGAGTGCAGCGTTTTCGACATGGCGTCGATCCTGGGATGAGAGGTGCGCGCGTCGCGCGGCGGATGCGGTTGGCGCAAGTCGCGCAGACCGCATGAACTGACGCGCGCATCACAGCACACGGCCGAACCGGCCGAGTAGTTGCATTAGTCACCCTGTCTTTCGTATGCGCGCCGGCCGTGCGGTTTTCGCCATCATCAAGAAGCGGTCGACGTCGACCCTTCCGCGCGAGCCGCGACTCGAAGTTCGCGACAGCAAGCGCCGAGCACGCGCCATGCCGATCCGACGAACAGCAGCAGAAGCCCGAAGGCTATCAGCAGGTCGGGCCAACCCGCACCGAACAGCCACACCAGCGCGGTCGCGCCGATGAGCGCGAAGCCTTCGAAAATGTCGTTCCTGGCGCACTCCCACGCCGAGGCCAGATTGACGTCGCCTTGCCGATAAGGAGTCAGCAACCGCAGGCAGACGTAGTTCGCGCCCAGATTGAGCACCGCCGCGACGCCCATGCCTTCGAACAGCGGAACCGCCGGGTTGCCAAGCCGCCAGAAGATCTGCACGCCGACCGCGATCGCCGCGGCGAAAATCAGCAAGCCCTTGAACAAGGACACGCGCGCCTTGGCGCGCGCGCTGGCACCGACGACCGCCAGACTCAGCGCATAGGTCAACGCGTCGCCGAGATTGTCCAGCCCGCCCGACAGCACCGATGAGGAGCCGCTGAGCCAAGCCGCGGCAAGCATCATTACGAAGGTCATCAAGTTGATCGCCAGCACGATGCGCAGGACGCGGCGCTGCTGCGCCTGCATCGCCGCGACGTCGACCACCTTGCCGCATCCGCAACACTCGCTCATTCCGGCTCCGCGCCACGTTCGTCGATCGAAGGATACGCCCATGCGGCGGCTGCGCCGGGCGATACGGCGGGCGGCGAATTCGGGCGATCGCCGCTAACGTCGCGCGAAGTTCGCGCGCAAAGAAAAAAGCACCTGGACTCGCGTCCAAGTGCTTCTTCTTGTTTGGTGGGCCGTCAAGGATTCGAACCTTGGACCTATTGATTAAGAGTCAACTGCTCTACCAACTGAGCTAACGGCCCGGTGAAACTAGGTGCGGAACTATACACAACATTTTGCAACCGCACAACAACTGGGGTGGAAGACGGGATTTGAACCCGCGACCCCCGGAATCACAATCCGGTGCTCTAACCAACTGAGCTACATCCACCATAAAACTTTTCGGAGCGTGCGCATTATACCGCGAACGATCCCGCAAACATGGCGCGCCCGGCGGGACTCGAACCCACAACCACCGGCTTAGAAGGCCGGTGCTCTATCCGGTTGAGCTACGGGCGCCAGAATTGAATCTTAACTGACGTCCGGCCTGGAGCGATGGATGGTCGGGGCAGAGGGATTCGAACCCACGACATCCAGCTCCCAAAGCTGGCGCTCTACCAGGCTGAGCTATACCCCGGCCGGGACTTCCGTTGCACGCCAATGCCGCGAAAGGTCGCATAGTGTGGGCGGCGCGCCGGGCACTGTCAATCCTGATTCGACGTCGGTTTCAGCGGCGGACACAGATTGAAACGCCGCGGCCGCCGACGGCCGCGCTTGCGCCGTGTATGCTTCGGCCCCAGTTGGTACTCATTCTCAAGTATCGCCGCGGCAGGCGGCGGTACGTTTCAAAACAAGGAGCTCGACCATGATGCGCAGCGGAAATCCCGCCTTGAAGGAATCGACCTTCCTCGACCTGGGCAGCGGCGCGGTGGTGCGCGGCGGCGATCAGGCGATGAGCCTGAACGGTACGGTCAACAAGACCGGCCTGTTGCTGCTGCTGACCGTGATCACCGCTTCTTTCGCCTGGAGCCAGGTGCAGATCACCCCGCAGGGCGTGGTCGGCGGCACGGTGTACCTGTGGGGCGGCCTGATCGGCGGCCTGATCTTCGCGCTGATCACCACCTTCAAGAAGACCTGGGCGCCGGTGACTGCGCCGATGTACGCGCTGGTCGAAGGCCTGTTCCTCGGCGCGCTGTCCTCGATCTTCGAAGCCAAGTTCCCGGGCATCGTGATCCAGGCGGTGATGCTGACCTTCGGCACGATGTTCGCGCTGCTGGCGGCGTACCGCACCGGTCTGATCAAGGCGACCGAGAACTTCAAGCTCGGCGTGGTCGCGGCCACCGGCGGCATCGCCCTGCTCTATCTGGCCTCGATCGTGCTGCGGATGTTCAACATCAATATTCCGTACATCCACGAGTCGGGGATCATCGGTATCGGCTTCAGCCTGTTCGTCGTCGTGGTGGCGGCGCTGAATCTGGTGCTGGACTTCGACTTCATCGAGACCGGCGTCGAGCAAGGCGCGCCGAAGTACATGGAGTGGTATGCGGCGTTCGGTTTGATGGTTACGCTGGTTTGGTTGTATGTCGAGTTCTTGCGCTTGCTGTCGAAGTTGCAGTCGCGCAACTGAGGCGGTTTGCGGTTGAGGTACGGAAAAGGGCGCCTTGGGCGCCCTTTTTTGTTGCTTGCGGGCCCTCACCCCAACCCCTCTCCCGCTTTGCGGGAGAGGGGCTCCGAGTGTTGGGGCTTTGTGGTGGCCGAAACGACGACGGCGCCCGAAGGCGCCGTCGTAGATGCTACGAAATCGAACTCGACTGCGATCAGAAGCGGTCTTCGTCGTCGGTCTCGAAGTTGCCTTGGTAGCCTTCCGGCGGCGGCGGCTGGTCGCCGACCGTCCACAGGCGCTCGAGCGCGTAGAACTCGCGCACGCGCGGCAGCATGACGTGCACGACCACGTCGCCGAGGTCGACCAGGACCCATTCGGCTTCGCGCTCGCCTTCCACGCCCAACGGCATGACGTCGAGATTCTTGGCGAATTTGACTACTTCGTCGGCGATCGACTTGACGTGGCGGGTCGAGGTGCCGGAGGCGACGATCATGTAGTCGGTGACGCTGCTCTTGCCGCGCACGTCGATTTCGACGACATCCTTGGCCTTGAGTTCTTCGACCGCGGCGTGGACCGTCTTGAGCAGCAGCTCGATCGGCGGCGGCGGGTTCGGCAGCTGGGTCTTGATGACGTGGGCTTGGCTGGTCAAGAGAAGGCGGCTCGTTATTGCGGGAGATGTGCCGCGATTATACCCAAGGGCTCCGCCGCGGAGCGTGGACAGCGCGGAGCAGACCCTGCCCGGCGCTGAACCAGACATCTGCCGGCCTCACACCACCGCCCCGCGCTGGGCCGGGACGCCGTACAGCCCGTGGCGTTCGATATAGGCCGCCACCGGCGCCGGCACGAACGGCTGCCAGGCCTGCCCGGCGGCGATCAGTTGACGGACCTGGCTGGCCGATTCGGCGTGCAACGGCTGCTTGAGCCGGTAAACGCCGCCGGCCGGGGTGTCGCGCAAGACCCCGACCTCGGCCGTCTCCCGGCCCGGTGCGATTGCCTCGATCCGCCCGCTGTCGAGCGGGCTGCCGGGGCGTTCGGCCACCACGAAATGGGCCAGTCCGAACAAAACCTGCCATTCGCGCCACTTCGGCAGGTCCAGAAAGCTGTCGGCGCCGACCAGCAGCGCCAAGGGCTGATCCGGGCCGACCTCGGCGCGGACTTCGCGCAGGGTTTCCACGGTGTAGGAGCGGCCCTCGCGGCGCAGCTCGCGCCGGTCGACGATCAGATCCGGCTCGCCGGCCACGGCCAGGTCGAGCATGCGCGCACGGTGTTCGGCGCTGGCGCCCGGCGGCGCGCGGTGCGGCGGATCGGCAGCCGGCATCAGCCGCACCCGCGCGGCCAGGGCGTCGCGGGCGGCGCGGGCGATGGCCAGGTGGCCGTCGTGGATCGGATCGAAAGTGCCGCCGTAGAAGACCAGCAAACTCATGCGCGCCTCCCGCGGCCGCGATTCAACCGGCCGACACCGCGAGCAGGCGCAAGGCGCGCGGCTCGGCCACCGCCAGCAGCAGACGCTCCAGCGCGACCCAGGCGTCGCCGGCCTCGCGGCCCTTGGCCATGCGGTCGACCCGGCCGGCCTGGACCAGCAGGATTTCCCAGCGGCGCGCGTCGTGGCGCTGCAGGGCGCGGCGGTACATGGGCTGCTTGGAATCCCAGATCCGCTGCGCCTTGAATTCGGCGCTGATGTTGCCGCCGCGCGCGTTGACCCGCGCCAGCGCGGCGGTGCGCTGCAGTTCCATCACCACCATGCCCAGCAGCGCCGGCACCGCTTCGCCTTCGGCGCGCAAGCCGGCGAGCATGCGCGAGACTTGCGCGCCCTGCCCGTTCATTGCCGCGTCCAGGACCCGGAACACGTCGAAGCGCGCGGCGTCGGCGACCAGTTCCTGCATCCGCTCCAGACTCAGGGTCTGCCCGTCCGACAACAGCGCGAGCTTGTCGACTTCCTGCGCGGCGGCGAGCAGATTGCCTTCGACCCGGTCGGCCAGGCTCTGCACCGCGTCGCGCTCGGCGCGCAGGCCGCGCGCGCGCAGGCGGCGTTCGATCCATTCGGGCAGTTCGTGCGGCTTGACCGCCCAGGCCACCGACAGGTGACCGACCTTGGCGACCGCCTCGCTCCACTTGCCGCCGTGTTGTTTGCTCCACTCGCCGGCGGTGATCAGCAGATTGACGTCGTGCGGCGGATCGGCGCAGAAATCGCTGATGACTTCGGCGCCTTCCTTGCCCGGCTTGCCGCTGGGCAGGCGCAGTTCCAGCAGGCGCCGGCTGGCGAACAGGCTGGGCGCGCGGAACGAGGCCGACAGCGCGTTCCAGTCGGGTTCGCGCTGATTGCCTTCGGCTTCGAAGATTTCGCGCTCGCCGATGCCTTGCTTGCGCGCGGCCGCGCGCACCGCGTCGGCGGCTTCGAGCACGCGCAGCGGTTCCGGGCCGGCGATCAAATAGACCGGACGCAGGGTTTCCTGGTCGAGTTGGGCGAGCAGCCGCTCGGGCGTGAGTTCCATGGCGAACGCCTCAGCGCCGGTTAGCGAATGCGGGAGTGCGGCTCAACGCCGCTCGCTGACCGCGCCGACCCGGCGCAGCACCGCGGCGCTCATCTCGCGGCGCATTTCGCGCATCAGGATTTCGCGCTCGCCTTCGGTGCCGATGGCGTTGGTCGGGTTGGATACGTAGTCGCGCGACAGCTCGATGCTCTGACGCGGCACCAGGGCGCTGCCGTCGGCCTTGCGCAGTTCGAAGGAGACCGCGTAACGCAGGCTGTATTCCTGCACGCGGCCGAGTTCGTCGAGCGCGGCCGGGGTGTCGCCCCAACGCTCGGACAACAGGTCGAGCACCGCGACTTCGCGCGAACCGCTCTGCGCCGGCACCGCGCCCGCGCGGGTCAGGGCCTGGGCCAGCGATTCGGCCAGCGGGCTGTAGCGATCGGCCGAAACCACCCGCACCGGACCGAGATCGGGCGGCAGGACCAGGGCCTGGCGCAATTGGAATCCGCAGGCCGACAAGGCCAGCACGAGGGCCGCGAGCGAGGTGCGCGCGGTCGCGCGGATGAAGGGGGAGCGAGGCGTCATGGGCGAAGTCTGGACGAGGCGGCTGCGGGCATCAATAGGAAGACTGAACCGCGCGGGGTCGGCGCGGACCGATCAATAGCGCAGTTCGTGTCCGGCGAACATCGCCTGCGCGCTGCGCGCGCCCGGCAGGGCCAGCACGCGGTCGTACCAGTCCTTCAGCGCCGGCCAGCGCTGCGCCCACTCGCCCATCGCCAAGCCCGCGGCCTCGGCCCAGGGCTCGACGGTGAAGCACAGGTAGCCCATGCAGGCGACGTCGGCGATGGTCGGCGCGTCGCCGGCGAGCCACGGGGTGAGGCTGAGCTGCGCTTGCAGGCGATCCAGGTCGGCGAGGCTGCGGCGGTCGTACCAGGCCAGCAGCGCGGGGTCGTAGTTGCCGAACTGGCGGCCGTAGCGCGAATGGGCGAGGTTGAGGCTGACCCGGTTGGCTTCCCACGACAGCCATTCGCGTACGTGCAGGCGCTGTTGCAGGTCGGCGCCGTCCAGGCGGCGCGGGCCGCCGGCGGCGTCCTGGCGGGTGGCGAGGTAGTCGAGGATCACGTTCGACTGGCACAGGGTCAGGCCGTCGATCAGCAGCACCGGGACTTCGCCGTGCACGGCAACGTCGCGGAAGGCTTGCGAACGCTGGTCGCGCGGGATGCGGATGTTGACGTGGCGTTGTTCGAACTCGATGCCGAGCAGGTTCAGGGCCAGGGCGGCTTTGTAGCTGAAGCCGGAGTCGGGGTGGCAGTAGAGGATCGGGGTCATGGGGGTGTGCGGGTAGTTGAGAGCAAGAGCAAATCCCCCCTGCCCCCCTTTTTCAAAGGGGGGAATGCTTCGGGTGGCAATCGCTCATCGCCCTGCTTGTCTTCCCCCTTTGAAAAAGGGGGATTGAGGGGGATTCGCTCTTGGCCGCGATGCTTAAGAAGCGACGATGTTGACGATCTTGCCCGGCACCACGATCACCTTGCGCACGGTCAGACCTTCCATGTACTTGACCACGTTCGGCTCGGCCAGCGCCAAACGCTCGGCCTCGTCCTTGGCGACATTCACCGCCACCTCGATCGTCCCGCGCAGCTTGCCGTTGACCTGCACCGCCAGAACCACCGTATCGCGGCTCAACGCCGACGTATCGGCCTGCGGGAAGCTCAGGTCTTCCAGCAAGGTCTCGCCATGCCCCAACACCTGCCACAGCGCGTGGCTGGTGTGCGGGGTGATCGGATTGAGCAGCAACACCATCGCCTCCAGCGCTTCCTGGCGCAGCGCGCGGCCGTTGCCGCTGGCGTCGTCGAATTTGTAGACGTGGTTGAGCAACTCCATCACCGCGGCGATCGCGGTGTTGAAGCTGTGGCGGCGGCCGTAGTCGCCGCCGACCTTCTGGATCGCTTCGTGCAGCTGACGGCGCAGGGTCTTCTGCCCGGCGTCGAGCGCGCTGGCATCCAGCGCGGGCGCGGCGCCGCCTTCGGCATGCTTATGTACCGCCACCCACAACCGGCGCAGGAACCGGGCCATGCCTTCCACGCCGGCCTCGTTCCATTCCAGCGACTGGTCCGGCGGCGCGGCGAACATCGAGAACAGGCGCACGGTGTCGGCGCCGAACTTGTCGACCATCAGCCTGGGGTCGACGCCGTTGTTCTTCGACTTCGACATTTTCTCGGTGCCGCCGATTTCCACCGGCAGCCCGTCGGCCTTGAGCGTCGCGCCGACGATGCGGCCGCGCTCGTCGCGGACCACCTCGACGTCGGCCGGGTTGATCCAGTCTTCCGAACCCCGCTCACCGCGGTAATAGGTCTCGGCGATCACCATGCCCTGGGTCATCAGGTTGGTCGCCGGCTCATCGCTGTCGACCAGGCCCTGATCGCGCATGAGCTTGTGATAGAAGCGGAAGTACATCAGGTGCAGGATCGCGTGCTCGATGCCGCCGATGTACTGATCCACCGGGGTCCAGTACTTGGCCCGCTCATCGACCTGCTGGGCCGCGCCCGGCGAGGTGTAGCGCGCGTAGTACCAGCTCGACTCCATGAAGGTATCGAAGGTGTCGGTTTCGCGCTCGGCCGCGCCACCGCAGTTCGGGCAGGTGGTCTTGCGCCAGTTCGGATCGGACTTGATCGGCGAGGCGACGCCGCTGAATTCGACGTCTTCCGGCAGCACCACCGGCAGTTGCTCCTCCGGCACCGGCACGTCGCCGCACTTCGGGCACAGGATCACCGGGATCGGGCAGCCCCAGTAGCGCTGACGGCTCACGCCCCAATCGCGCAGACGGTAGTTGACCCGGCGATTGCCGCGGCCTTCGGCTTCGAAGCGCGCGGCCAGGGCGTCCAGCGATTGCTGGAAATCCATGCCGTCGTAATCGCCGGAATTGATCAGCCAGCCGCGCTCGGTCCACGGGCCGCGCTCGTCGATGCCGGCCTGGAATTGCTCCACCACCTGCACCGCCGCGCCGGTGTCGTAGACATCCAGCGCCGGCGCGCCGCCCAGGGCGCTGCTCATCGGGTCGGCATGCGCGGAGACGTCGCGGCCGATCTCGGCCAGCGCGTCGCGCACCGCGTCGGGCACGATCACGGTCTTGATCGGCAAGTGGTAGCGCTTGGCGAATTCCCAGTCGCGCTGGTCGTGGCCGGGCACGGCCATGACCGCGCCGGTGCCGTAGTTCATCAGCACGAAATTGGCGACGTACACAGGCACTTGCTCGCCGGTGACCGGGTGGATCGCGCGCAGGCCGGTATCGCGGCCGCGCTTTTCCTGGGTTTCCAGTTCGGCTTCCGACACCCCGCCCTGACGCAGTTCGGCGATGAACGCCGCCAGATCCGCGTCGCTCTGCGCGGCGTGCAACGCCAGCGGATGCTCGGCGGCGACCGATACGTAGGTCACGCCCATCAAGGTGTCGGGACGGGTGGTGAACACCACCAGATTATTCAGCGCGGGCGCCACCGCCTCGCCGTTTTCCTCGACCACGTCGAAACGGATTTCCAGGCCTTCGCTGCGGCCGATCCAGTTGCGCTGCATGGTCTTGACCGCGTCGGGCCAGCCGGGCAGCGAATCCAGGCCGTCGAGCAGTTCCTGGGCGTAATCGGTGATCTTGAGGAACCACTGCGGGATTTCGCGCTTTTCCACCAGCGCGCCGGTGCGCCAGCCGCGGCCGTCGATGACTTGCTCGTTGGCCAGCACGGTCTGATCGACCGGATCCCAGTTCACCACCGAATTCTTGCGGTAGGCCAGGCCCTGCTTCATCAGCCGCACGAACATGCGCTGCTCGTGCACGTAGTAATCCGGCGTGCAGGTGGCGAACTCGCGCGACCAGTCGATGGCATAGCCCATGGTCTTGAGCTGCGCCTTCATGTGGGCGATGTTGGCGTAGGTCCACTTGGCCGGCGCGGTGTTGTTCTTGATCGCGGCGTTTTCCGCCGGCAGGCCGAACGCGTCCCAGCCCATCGGCTGCAGCACGTTGTGGCCGGTCATGCGCTTGTAGCGCGAGATCACGTCGCCGATGGTGTAGTTGCGCACGTGGCCCATGTGCAAGGCGCCGGAGGGGTACGGCAGCATCGACAGGCAGTAGTACTTGGGCTTGTCCGAGTGTTCGTCGACCTCGAACGCGCGCGTGTCGTCCCAGAAGCGCTGGGCGGCGGCTTCGACCTGGCCGGGTTGGAAGGCGTGGGGGTCGTGATTGGGGTCGTTCGGGGCGGGGGCTGCGTCGGACACGGGCGGGCGATGGCGATGGGACAGGACCGGCAAGCCTACCGCAGCGCACAAAAGCCCGCCATGCGCGGGCGCCGGCGGCCGCGGCCGGATTTGCCGATCGCGCTCACGATCCGCCGCCGCGGCCTCAGCGAATCCGTCGCGAACCCGATACCGTATGGACCATATCCCGACCCGCCGCCGCAGAATCCGCCTTGGCCCAGCCCCCCGCCACCGCGACTTCGCCCGAACCCTCGACCGCGCCCGCGCCGGCCCGATCGTTCGCCCAGCGCTTCCGCGCCTACCGGCTGCCGGTGTTCCTGCTGGCGGCGGCGCTGCTGGCCGCGGTCGGCGTGGCCACGGTGGTGGGCTTGCGCAGCTTCGCCAGCAGTTCGGAATGGGTCGAGCACTCCTATCAGGTCATCGCCCAGATCGAGTCGACCCTGGCCACCACCCGCACGGTGGAATCCAGTTCGCGCGGCTATCGCCTGACCAACCGGCCGGCGCTGCACGCCGAGTATCTGGCCAGCATCCCCGAGGCGGTGACCAGCGCCAACGAGTTGATCGCGCTGACCCGCGACAACCCCGGCCAGCACCGCCTGGCGATGGACATCGCCCAACGCATGCGCGCGCGCCTGGCCGAGGTCGACCGGCTGATGGAGCTGCACGCCCGCGACCCGGCCCAAGCCCGGCTCAGCGCCCAGACCAGCAACGGCTCCGAACAGATGCGCGCGCTGACCGAGGTCGCTCACCAGATGCGCGAGCGCGAACGCGATCTGCTGGCGGCGCGGCAAATCCGCACCGACCGCAATGCCGAGCTGCTGACCGCGCTGGTGGTGCTGGCGATCCTGATGGCGATGGCGTTGCTGGCCCTGCTGATGCTCAGCCTGTGGCAGGAAAACCGCCGCAACCGCCGGCTGGAACGCGAGAGCCGCCAGGCTCTGCTGGATCTGGAAGCGTCTTCGGCCGAACGCGACCGGCTGACCGAACGCCACCGCGGCCTGAGCCGTTACGCCGGCCTGCTGCAAAGCTGCCAGACCCTGCAGGAAGCGATGGACATGACCGCCCACGTCATCGCCGACCTGCTGCCCGACCTCGGCGGCCGCTGCTACGTGCTGCGCGCCTCGCAGAATCTGGCCGAGACCGCGGCGCGGTTCGGCCATGAGGCGGTCGCCAGCGCCGACCTGCTCCACCCCAACGATTGCTGGGCGCTGCGCCGCGGCCAATCGCACCGCGCCCAGGCCCACCACGGCGGCGTGCGCTGCGCCCACCTGGAACCGGCCGCCGCTCAGGCCGGCGATACGCGCTGGAGTCTGTGCGTGCCGCTGATGGCGCAGAACACCTCGCTCGGCCTGCTCCATTTCAGCGGCCAAGGCAGGCCGCAGGATTCGGAGCTGATGCTGATCGAAGCGGTGGCCGAACAACTCGGCCTGACCATCGTCAACCTGCAATTGCGCGAAACCCTGCGGGTGCAGTCGCTGCGCGATCCGCTCACCGGCCTGTACAACCGGCGCTACCTGGAAGAGAACCTGCAGCGCGAACTGCTGCGCTGCCAGCGCCGCAAGCTGCCGCTGTCGGTGCTGATGATCGATGTCGACCACTTCAAGCGCTTCAACGATCAGCACGGCCACGCCGCCGGCGACGCCCTGCTCGCCCGGATCGGCCAGTTGCTGCAGGAACTGGTCCGCAACGAAGACATCGCCTGCCGTTACGGCGGCGAAGAGTTCACCGTGGTGCTGCCCGAAGCCGACACCGCCACCGCGCTGGCGCGCGCCGAGCAGATCCGCGCGGCGATCGGCGCGGCCACGATCCTGCACTTGCGCCAGAGCTTCGGCCCGGCGACTTGCTCGATCGGCCTGGCCACCTCGCAGGACGAGCGCGAAACCCCGCAGCAGTTGCTGCAAGTGGCCGATGCGGCGCTGTACCGGGCCAAGGCCGCGGGCCGGGATCGGGTGATCGACGGCAACATCCCGGCGGTGGCCGAGGACTAAGCCGCCGCGCCCGGACAACGCGAACCGGACCGCGCGCGGCGATCCGGTTCGCCCGGCGCCCGCGGGCGCCGGGTCGCTCGATCAGACGCAGATGCGCCCGACCGGCTTGCCTTGCTTGTCGTAGACCACCGTTTCGGTCTTGCCGATCGGGCAAGGCTGCGGCAACGGCTTGAAGATGCCGGAACTGGGCGACACCCCCGCCGACACGGAGGGGCCGGCGGCGTTCGCGGAGAACGACAGCACACACACGGCCGCGATCACGGCCGAAACGCTCAACTTGCTCATAAAAAATCGACTCGCAGATGCGAACCGGATAGACGTGGCGATGGCTTGGAACCCCCGGTCCGTAATAGCTCCCTGCCGGCGCCCACCTTGCGCAAAGCCGCACGCGCTGGCAACCGGCAGCGGCGCCAAGTTGGCTATTTTTTGGCCAAACCGGTTAAGGAATCGGAACGCCGGGGCGCGTCCGGCGACCATACGCCTGCGTGTTCGCCGGCCGCGGCGGTGCAACGGATGCGGCGTCGCCAGGGCGCCGCATCCGCGGGTTCACGGGTTGCCGCCGCGACAGGTCCAGTCGATGCCTTGCCCCGTCCGGCAACTGGACGGCAGGTACTCGGGCGCCGTTACGGAAGCGTCGGAGCAGGTCCAAACGATATTGCCGTCCAGGCCTTCGACCGCTACGGCGTTTTCGCCAGTGCGGCAGATCAGCGGCAGGTGCTTGTTGGCGCGGTCGGTCGGCGGGTTGCCTTCTTCGGCGAAAACGCCGGTGCTGCACAGCGCCAACGAAACGGCGATCAACGCGTTGATGATTTTCATCGGTCTCTCTCTTGGTCTCTGGGATTGCGGCCCCGGCCGCAACGATCGCGCCAGCCGCCCCGCATGACTCGTACGTCGCGGCGGATTCGGCTCAGGGGCGGCCCGATGCAAGGATGGGTCGCCGTCACGGCCGTCGCCGACGGCAGCACCCAACACCCGCGCCTAGTTCGTTAGTCACGTTGACCATGTACCGCGCCCGACCGCATGCTCGAAAAGCTTCGGCTGCCGCGCCGGGGATCGTACGCGCGGCTCCCCCGGTCGATGCGACCTGCGATCCGTCGCCCGCGCAACGCGGCGGATCTTTCCGCGCGTTCGCGCCCGCACTGCAGCCGGAATTCTCATGACCCGCTTAGCCACCGCCGTATCGATCGTCCTCGCCGCCGCTACCGGCGCGCTCGCCGCGCCCGCCCTGGCCGCGCCCGCCGCCGCCGAACCGCTGGCCCTGCAATGCGGACGCCTGTTCGATGCGCGCAGCGGCAAAGTCCTGTCCGCGCGCACCGTGGTCGTGCGCGAGGGCAAGATCGAGAGCGTGCTCGAAGGCCAGGCGCAAGCGCCCGGCGCGCGCGTGGTGGATCTGTCGCAACACACCTGCTCGCCCGGCTGGACCGATCTGCACGTGCACCTGGGCTCGCAGTCGAGCCCGCAAAGCTACTCGGAAGGCTTCCGCCTGGATGAGGTCGACTTCGCCTTCCGCGCGGTCGGTTACGCCAAGAAAACCCTGCAGGCCGGTTTCACCAGCGTGCGCGATCTGGGCGGCGAAGTGAGCCCGCACCTGCGCGACGCGGTCAACGCCGGGCTGGTCGAGGGGCCGCGGATCTGGGCGGCGGGCAAATCCATCGCCACCACCGGCGGCCACGCCGATCCCACCAACGGCTACAACGACGCGCTCTCGCACCTGATCGGCCCGCCCGGCCCGACCGAAGGCGTGATCAATTCCATCGACGACGCCCGCCAGGCCGTGCGCCAGCGCTACAAGGAAGGCAGCGACGTGATCAAGATCACCGCCACCGGCGGCGTGCTCTCCTACGCCAAGTCGGGCGACGCGCCGCAGTTCACCGTGGAGGAAGTCAAAGCCATCGTCGATACCGCGCACGACTACGGTTATCGGGTCGCCGCGCACGCGCACGGCACCGAAGGCATGAAGCGCGCGGTGCTCGGCGGGGTCACCTCGATCGAGCACGGCACTTACATGAGCGATGAAGTGATCTCGCTGATGAAGCAGAAAGGCACCTGGTACGTCCCGACCATCTACGCCGGCCGCTTCGTCGCCGACAAGGCCAAGATCGACGGCTACTTCCCCGACGTGGTCCGCCCCAAGGCCGCGCGGATCGGCGCGCAGATCCAGAACACCGCGGCCAAGGCCTACAAGAACGGAGTCAAGATCGCCTTCGGCACCGACATGGGCGTGGGCCCGCACGGCGACAACGCGCGCGAGTTCCTGTACATGGTCGAAGCCGGCATCCCGGCGGCCACCGCGCTGCAAGCGGCCACCATCCGCGCCGCCGAAGTGCTGGGCGTGGACGATCAGGGCGTGATCGAAACCGGCAAGCGCGCCGACATCGTCGCGGTCAAGGGCAATCCGGTGGACGACATCAACGTGGTGATGAACGTGGATTTCGTGATGAAGGACGGACAGGTCTACAAGCAGACGCTGTAACCGCGCTCGCCGCAGCGACTACCCGACGCCCCGGCCGCTCGCGCGACCGGGGCGTGGCTTTTTGCGCGCGCCCAGATCGGCCATGCCGGTCGCCTCCAGCGCCGTCGCACTCCTCAGTTTCGCCATACCCTCACGCGGCCGTCACCGCGGGGTTGCCGCGGCGTGAGCCCGATCACGGCGACCGCGTGGCCGCCATGACATAAATCCGGCATGACATAAGTCACGTCGCCGCCCCCGAGCTGAGCGCCGCTCAAGCACACGATCCCGGGGCGCGCGCATCCACCACAGAAAAGGAGTTCGCCATGAAATCCCCCTCGTTGCTCGGCGCATTGGCCGTCGCCTGTTTCGGTTTCGCCGCCGCCTTCACCGCCGCGCCGCTGCAGGCCGGGCCGCCCTGCCAGTTCTGCCTGGACCGGCTCGACGCCTGCCTCGATCGGGCCACCACCCCGTCGCAGGAAAGCGCGTGCATCAGCAGCTTCCATCAGTGCAGGGCCGGCGCGGTCTGCCCTTGATATCCGCTTCGCCGCTGCCGCAACAGGGCTTTGCGCGGAATTCGTTCCGCGCTGGGCGCCGGTCACGACTGGCCTTGTTGCGGCATCGGCATCTATTCGCGAGCGCGGCCTCGGCCGCGCCGCCGCTCGAACACTCAAGGAGGACCTCGATGCGCAACGCATGGATCCGCACCGCCGCCCTGGCCGCCGCCGTCGCCGGATTCGGCTTCGCCGCCACCTTGCAGGCCGCGCCGCCGGCTTGCGATTGCCAGGCGCAGCGCGAGCAATGCCTGATCGACAATCAGAACAACTGGCCGGGGCCGCAACTGGATTGCGAAACGATGTTCCGCCTGTGCCAGCGCCGAACCTGCGCCAGCTGAATCAGCGCGCCGCGCCGGCCGCCGCGCGCGGCCACGCGGCGGCGATGTAAGCCGCCAACCACGCCAGCAGCGCCAACCGCTGCGCCGGCGCCGACGGCGCCAGGCGCAGATCGGCGGCGACGATCGCGCAGGTCACCACCGCCGCGGCGATCCAGGCGGCCACGCCGAACCCCCGCCACAGCGGCGAACGCAACGCCGCCCAGCCCAGCAACACCGCGCCGGGCGCGAACGCCAGCCACCACAGCATCCACGCCAGCGCATGCAAGCGGCTGGCTTGCGCGTCCAGATCCTGCGGATCGAGCACCGCCACGCCTTGCGCGGCCCACGCCAGCGCCGACCACAGCCACAGCCAGGCGCCGATCCGCGCCAGCGCGCCGTGCCCGCGCAAGGTTTCGCCCAATCGCCACGCCACCCAGGCCAGGACCAGGCCCGGACCGATATAAGCCAGCGCATTGAACGCCAGCGCGTGCTCGATGCCGCGTGCGCCCAGCAATCCGGGCGGGTGCCGCCAATGCGAATAGCCGTCCAGCGCCGCGCCAAATCCCAGCAGCGCGGCCACGCAGCACACGGCCGCGGCCAGCGCCAGCGCGCGTGCGAGCCCGCCGCGCGCGGGCGCGGAAGCCGCGGGCGAACGGTCCGCATCCGCCGCGCGATGGTCGGGCGGGCGCTGCCTGGAGGAACGATGGTTCGATGAGCGATTCATCGCGACATGCTAGCGTGCGCTGCCGCGGCGCGCGGGCCGGCGCTTGCCTGAGGCCCGCATCGCCCCCACTTCGGGTTCCGACCCCGCACAGCCCCACGAGCCTGCCGATGACCGCTACCGCCAAACCCCACGTCTTCGACGCCACCACCGAGCGCTTCCAGGAAGAGGTACTGCAGAAATCGCTGAAGGTGCCGGTCTTGGTCGATTTCTGGGCCGATTGGTGCCAGCCGTGCAAGACCCTGGGCCCGATCCTGGAAAAGCTCGCCGGCGAGTTCAACGGCGCGTTCGAACTGGCCAAGGTCGATGTCGAGGCCGAGCAGCAGATCGCCGCCGCGTTCCAGATCCGCTCGATCCCGACCGTGTTCCTGGTCAAGGACGGGCAACTGGTCGACGGCTTCGCCGAAGCGCTGCCGGAAAGCGCGGTGCGCGAGTTCCTCAAGCACCACGCGATCGAACCGGCCGCCGCGCCGGAACCCGAGGCCGCCGCCGAAGCGCCGGCGCTGGACCCGCATGCCGAAGTCGTGCGCCTGCGCCACGAGGTGGCCGAACAACCCGACAAGCCCGAACTCAAGCTCGATCTGGCCCTGGCCCTGCTCGCCACCGGCGCGGCGCGCGAATCCGAACAACTGCTCGACGCGTTGCCGGCCAATCTGGCCACCGACGACCGCAGCCTGCGCGCGCGCGCCAAGCTCGGCTTCATCGCCGCCACCGCCGACGCGCCGCCGGCGCAGACCCTGGAAGCGGCCGTCGCCGCGCAGCCGGGCGATCTGCAGGCGCGCTATCTGCTCGGCGCGCGTTTGCTGGTCGCCGGCCAGGAACAAGCCGGGCTGGATCAATTCATCGAAATGCTGCGCGCCGACCGCGCGTTCCAGGACGGTTTGCCGCGCAAGGCGCTGATCGACGCGTTCCGGGTGATCGCCGACGAAGATCTGGTCGGCAAGTACCGGCGCAAGATGGCGTCGCTGTTGTTCTGATCGCGTTGGCGTGTCGAGGCTTCGACACGCCAGTGCGATGCGCGCGCTGCCGCGGGCGTGAGCGCAACTGCGATTTCCCCGTCGCCGCGGGGAAATCCGCGACAGCGGCGACACGCCGTTGTCGCCGCAACCGTTGCATGCGACCGCCGATGCGCCGACACGGCGCGCACACGGTCGCCGCATCGAAATCGAAATCACAGGTAGGGTGAAATCGATCCGACCACGTTTTGAGTATCACACATACCGCAACGCCCCCAACCGGATGTAAGCGAGGCCACACGATCTCGCCGGCGGTTCGTGCCTCTCTCAAAATCTCAAAGTCAGGATTTCGACGCGATGACCCCACGACGCCCCCTGTCCGCGCCGCGTTCGCGCGCGCTCGCTTGCGCCATCAGTGTTTCCTTGCTCGCCTCGGCATGGATAACGCCGGCAGCGGCGATGTCGTTCCACATCAACGGCGAACACCTCATCGCCACCGGCAGCGTCGTCTCCAGCGATCCGCGCACGCTCAACGCGTTGCTGCAACGCGCCGAAGCGGCCGGCAAGAAGATCACCACGGTGGTGTTCCGCAATTCGCCCGGCGGCGCGGCCAGCGGCGGCGTCGGCATGGGCGCGGTCATCCGCGAGCGCGGGCTCAACACCATTCTCGACGGCGGGTGTTTCTCCGCCTGCGCCGACGCGTTCGCCGCCGGCATCGAACGCCGCATCACCCGCTTCGATCTGCCGGTGTACGGCAGCTACGACCAGACCGTGCTCGGCATCCACGGCGCCGCCAATTCGCGCGGCCCGATTCCGTATCCGGGCCAGGAAGAGTATCTGGACTACTACCGCGAAATCCTCGGTGAAGAAGGCGCCCACGCGATGGGCCGGATCACCCAGGCGCACTACGAGTTGACCCAGCAATCGGGCTTTCTGCGCTACTTCGATCCGGCCCTGCAAACCATCGCCACCCGCTTCTGCCCCACCGCGGACACCAGCGCGCAGGGCGGCTGCACCGACTATCCCGGGGTGACGATCTTCAGCGACACCATCGCCAACCGCAGCGACTACGCCCGGGTCGCCGACATGTTGAACGTGCAAGGCACGGTGCGCGGCAACATCAATCCCAACTATGCGCCGGGCAGCGTCGAAGACGCCTACGGCATCGTCCGCCTGGGCAGCGGCAGCCAGTGGTCGCTCGACACCACTGCGGCCACCGCGCTGGTGTGGGTCGACGGCGGCACCCTGGAGCTCAACACCGGCGCCAAGATCGACTCGGCCGAACGCATCCTGGCCGACCACGGCGGCCGCGTATCGATGCGCGGCGGTCAATTGAGCCGGCGCACCTCGATCCTCGACGGTGTGCTGGAGGGCTACGGCAGCGTCACCGCGTTGGCCAACGTGTTCGACAACAGCGTGTTTCAGCCCGCCGGCCTCAAGGTGTCGCCGGGCTCGCTGCAGGACGAACGCGGCGTGCAGATCGTCAAGGCCAACGGCGCCGGCGTCGGCGTGCTCGATGGCGCGACCGCGCGTTTCAGCGTGACCCCGGACACCCAGGCGCCGGCGCTGCAACTGCTGCAAAGCGAAGTGATCGAAGACGTCGGCCTGGACATCTGGGACTACCGCCGCGCCTTCGCCCGCGCTCAACTCAGCCTGACCGGCGCGCGGCTGGCGCTGGATGTGCAGCCCGGTTACTACGCCGCGCAGCGCGAGTTGCCGCTGGTCGCCGGCGCGGTCGATCCGGCAGCGCTGAGCCATCCGGGCGCTGCGCTGTGCGCGCTGCGCTTCACTAGTTGCGATGAGTTCGACGCCGCGCCCGCGGCCAGCGACAAGCCCTTTATCGTCGGCGCGTTCGATTCGGTCGCCGCCAACGGCGGCAAGTCGGTCGATCTGAGCTCCGCCGATGCCCTGGTCTACGCCAGCGCCAACTCGCTACTGAGTTTCCGCGTACTGCAAAGCGCCGACAAGATTTCGCTGATCGCCAACCCGGCGTTCGAAGACACCGCCTTGTTCGCCAACGCCGCCTCCGGCGACGGATTGGGCGTGGCCTTGCGCGCGGCTTCTTACAAGCAGCCCAGTGCGCTGGCGCCGGTGCTGGGCGCGTTGCAGTTCGCCGATCGCGACGTCGCCCGCGCCCAGGCCGGCGCGCTGCGCGGCGACGGCCACGCCACTCTGCGTCTGGCCGACCGCGCCTTGGCCGACAGCTTCGGCAATGTGCTCACCGCGCGTCTGAGCGATCTGCGCAGCGGCGGCGGCGAAGGCGGCGATCTGGCCGCGGTCGGCGCAATGCAAGCCGGCGGCGGCGCGGCAGGCCGTCACGGCGCGGATCTGAGTCAGCTGGCGCTGTACCTCAACGATCCCGGCACCGCGCCCGCCGGCGAAGCCGCACGCGGCGCGAACGTGTGGGGCCGCGGCTTCGGTTCGCGCGGCCGCATCGACCGCGGCGACGGCGTGGCGCAGATGGGTTACACGGTCGGCGGCGCGATGTTCGGCGCCGACACCGTCGTCGCCGACGGCCGCATCACCATCGGCGGCAGCCTGGGCTTCGCTTCGATGTCGGCCAAGACCGCGCCGACCCAGTTCCGCGCCGAGGTCGATGCGATCGACCTGGGCGCCTACCTCGACGGCGGCTACAGCCGCGGCTACTTCAACGCCAGCCTGCGCTACACCGACCTCAAGCACGACACCACCCGCAGCATCCAGGGCATCGACGGCCTCGGCGGCGGCGACCGCGCCAGCTACCGCAGCCACGCGCTGTCGGCCAAGCTCGAACACGGGCTCGGCCTGGGCAGCGCCCAGAACTGGCAGTTGCTGTTGCCGGTGATCGATTACTCGCGCCACTCCGGCGTGAGTTTCCGCGAACGCGGCGACGGCGCCGCGCCGCTGAGCGGCCGCTCGCAAGCGCTCGACAGCCTGCGCGTCGGCGCCGGCGTGCAGTACGCGCGCGCCTTCACCACCCGCAGCGGCGAAACCCTGACCCCGCATCTGCGCCTGCTGTGGCAGAAGGAACTGCGCGACCACCGCGCCGGTTACCTGTCCGCGTTCCAGGCCGAGCCCGGCCTGCCGTTCGCGGTCAACAGCCAGGACGGCGGCGAAACCCAGTTGTCGTGGAACCTGGGCTTGAACAGCCAGGCGACCGAGCGGCTGTCGGTGCTGATCGACTACGCCGGCCGCCGCTCCGACGCCGGCACCGAGCACGGGGTGATGCTCGGCCTGGGTTACCGCTTCTGACCCACGACGCCCGACCCGCGACGGCGGCGGCGCCCCAGCGCCGCCGCTCGCATCCCCGCCCCGCACCCCCCGTCATTCCGGCGCAAGCCGGAACCCATTTTGATTTGCGCTTTCGAACCAAACCCACCCAAACGAGCGGCGGCACACGCAACCGACTTTAACAATACGCATGCGTATGGCACTCTAAGCGCGCCCTCCCCACCCCAGCGCGCATGAAATCCTCGACCCTGCGACATGGCCTGAACCTGTGGCCGCCGTTCCTGTTCTCCGGCATCCGGGTAACCGCCATCGCCGCCGATTACCGCCACGCCACGGTGGAACTGCGGATGCGGCCCTGGAACCGCAACTACGTCGGCACCCACTTCGGCGGCAGCCTGTTCTCGATGACCGACCCGTTCTGGATGCTGCTGGCGATGAACGCGCTCGGCCGCGACTACATCGTCTGGGACCGCGCCGGCAGCATCGAATTCGTCAAACCCGGCCGCGGCACGGTGCGCGCGCAGTTCGATCTGAGCGAGCAGGTGCTGGAGGAATTGCGCCAGGCCACCGCCGGCGGCGACAAATACCTGCGCTGGTTCGACACCGACGTCGTCGATGCCAGCGGCGAGGTCGTCGCCAAGGTGCGCAAACAGCTGTACGTGCGGCGCAAACGCGACCGCTGACAGCCGCCCGGCGCGCGCCGCGCCGGTCGTTCACATCGCCCCAGTGAGACCTCCGGCAACATTCGTTGCACGTCGGGACAGTACGGGCCGGCCACCAAAACAGCCGCTGGCTCCGCATCCAGACTTGTAAACGAAGCCATAGAAAAGCCACACTACCCGACGCGCGGGCACTGCAGCGGCAGCTATGCTGCGCAGTCGCGACACGGGGCCGCGAATGTCGAACGTCACACCGCAAACCGATGCCGTCAGCGTTCCGATGCCGGAGATACCCGGCTACCGGTTGCGCCAGCTCATCAATCACGGCGGCTCCTCTTCGGTGTACCTGGGCGAGCAGAGCGCGCTCGGCCGCGAGGTCGCGGTCAAAATCATGCTGCCGCACGCGCTGGCCGATGAAGTCAGCCGCCGCCGCTTCGAAAACGAAGTGCGCACCATCGCCCGGCTGGAGCATCCCAACGTCGTCGGCATCCACGAAGTCGGCCGCACCCGCGACGGGCTGCCCTACTACGCGATGCCGTTCCTGCCGCGCGGCCATCTGGGCAAGCGTATCGAACAAGGCTTCGCCCGCGGCGAAACCGACGTCATCGCGATCATGGAACCGCTGCTGTCGGCGCTGGAATACGCCCATGCGCGCGGCGTGGTCCATCGCGACGTCAAGGCCGAGAACGTATTGTTCGACGTCACCGAACGCCCGCTGCTGGCCGATTTCGGCATCGCCCTGCGCCGCGGCTTCGGCGCGCGCATGACCGCCACCGGCCTGGCCGTGGGCAGCACCGCGTACATGGCGCCGGAACAGGCGCGCGGCGAAGAAGTCGATGGCCGCGCCGATCTCTACAGCCTGGGCGTGCTGTGCTGGGAAATGCTCACCGGCCGGCTGCCGTTCGAAGCGCCCGACGCGCTGTCGATGGCGGTGATGCACGCGCAGGACCCGATTCCGAAACTGCCGCCGCCGCTCAAGCACTGGCAGCGCTTCATGAACCGCGCGCTGTCCAAGCAGCCCGACCAGCGTTTCGACGACGCCGCCGAAATGGCCGAAGCGGTGGCCGAAATCAAACACCGCGGCGAACTCAGCGGCATGGGCAAATTGCTCAGCCACCTGCGCCCGCTCAAGCGTTGGGCGACGCCGGCCTGGGCCGGTCTGGCGGTGGTCGCGATCGCCGTGGTCACCATCGCCTTCGCCTTGAACCGGGTGGAGAAGGACGGTTTCTTCAAGGTCGAGCCCGCGCGCGAGCAGACCGCCGCGACTGCGGTCAACGACCCGACCCAGGCGATGATGGCGCCGCTGCCGCAAGCGCCGTTGCAGGATTCGCTGCAGGCCGCGCGCGGTTACATCGCGCAGGGGCGGCTGGCTTCGCCGGCCGACGCCAACGCCTACAACAGCTTGCTCACCGCCTGGCATCTGGACAGCACCAATCCGGAAGTGGCGGTGGTGGTGAACGAGCTGACCCAAGCCTTCGGCGACGAACTCGCCCGCGATCTGCGCGAAGGCCGCGACCAGCGCGCGCGCGAACACTTGGTCAACGCCACCGCGCTCGGCCAGCAGACCGGCACCGCCGATTCGCAAGCCCAGCGCGCGCTGCGCGAAAAGGCCGGCCAAGCCTTGCAAACCCGTCTGGACCAGGCCGCGCGCCGCGGCGACGGCGCCGATGCGGGCAAGGTGATCGCGCTGGCCGAGGAATTCTCGCTGCCACGCACCCTGTCCAGCCGTCTGGTCGCGCAGGCGCGCGGCATCGCCGGCGACGGCAGCGTCGCCCGCGGCGTCGCCGCCACCGCGGTCGCGCCGACCGCCAGCGTCGCGGTCAGTTTCAACCCGCGTCCGGTCAGCCGCGGCGAGTACGCGCGCTTCGCCAGCGCGCACCAACGCGCGCCGGCGCTGTGCCGCGAACGCGTGTCGTTGCTGCGGATGATCGCGCCGAAGGATTGGCGCGCGCCGGGTTTCGATCAGACCGATTCCGAACCGGTGGTGTGTGTGTCTACCGGCGATGCGGAAGCGTACGCGCAGTGGTACAGCCAGCAGACCGGGCGTCGGTATCGTTTGCCTACCGCCGAGGAAGCGCAGCGCATGCCCGGTGCGAGCGGGCGCGCGTTGTCGATGTGGTCGGCCGATTGCGGGCGCAATTGTCAGCAGCGGCAGGTTGGTGGCGGTTCCTGGCGCAGTGGGTCGGCGCAGCGGCCGTTGAGTGCGTCTCGCGGTTATGACGATGTCGGGTTTCGGTTGGTGCGCGAGCGCTGAGGGTGGGTTCGTCGCGGGGTGGAGCAAATCCCCCGCGCCGGTGGATTTTTGGTGCTTCGTGCCTGCGTAGGGCGCTCGCCCCCTTTTGCAAAGGGGGCGATGAGGTTCGGCGCTCGCTCCGCAAAGAGAAGCCGAGAGTCGGCGCCCCTTCGCAAGGCAACGCTGAAAGTCGGTGCCCCCTTTGCAAAAGGGGGCAAGCGCCCCGCGCCAACCACCGAAGCCAACGCCCCCACAGCGCGGGGGATTTGCGCCACCCACCCGGCCACCGCCCTCGCCTACAATCGCGCCCATGCGCCCCCCCAACCTGCAACGCCTGTTCCTCACCGGCCTACTGACCCTGCTGCCGATCTGGCTGACCTGGGTGGTAGTCAAATTCGTGTTCGTACTGCTGTCCGACACCAGCCGCCCACTGATCGGCCCGCTGCTGGAAAACCTCGCCACCGCGTCGCCGCAAGCGCTGGGCTGGTTGAACGACCAATGGGTGCAAACCGCCATCGCCCTGGCCGCAACCGTCGGCGTGATCCTGCTCTCCGGCGCGATGGCCCGACGCGTGGTCGGCCAGACCGTGCTGCGCTGGTTCGAATCGATGATCAAGCGCATCCCGCTGGCCAGCACCATCTACGGCAGCGCGCGGCAGTTGCTCGACATCCTGCAGACCAAGCCCGACGGCACCCAGCGCGTGGTGCTGGTCGACTTCCCGCACAACGAAATGAAATCGATCGGCTTCGTCACCAAGGTCATGCGCGAACAAGGCACCGGCCGCGAACTGGCCGCGGTGTACGTGCCGACCACGCCCAACCCGACTTCGGGTTATCTGGAAATCGTGCCGGTGGAAAAGATCACCCCGACCGACTGGACCGTGGATCAGGCGATGAGCTTCATCATCTCCGGCGGCGCGGTCTCGCCGTCCACGATTCCCTTCTCCGCACCCGCCGCTCACCCGGCCAACGACACGGACGCCCCGCGATGATCCCTTCCCTGTTTTCGGCGCTGCGCGCCGCCGCCGCTGCCAGCGCGTTGTTCGCCGGCGCCGCCCTCGCCGCCCCGGCGCCGCTGACCCCGCACCCGGTCAAGCTCGACGACGGCCGCAGCTTCAGCCTCAATCTGCCCGCCGAACTGGAAATCGTGCCGGTGGTGCAAGGCCTCAAGCGGGTGCGCTTTTTCGCCCGCAGCCCCGACGGCCGCATCTTCGTCACCGACATGCGCGATCTGAGCGACAACAAGCTCGGCCGCGTCTACGTGCTCGACGGCTGGGACGAAAAGACCGAACGCTACGGCAAGATTTCGGCGTACCTGGACAAGCAGCGCAATCCCAACAGCGTGGCCTTCCACACCGATCCGGCCGGGCAAGCGTGGCTGTATGTGGCCAACACCGACAAGCTGCTGCGCTACCGTTACCGCAACGGCGACCTCAAACCTTCCTCCGAACCGGAAGTGCTGGCGAGCTTTCCCGACTACGGCCTGAGCTACAAATACGGCGGCTGGCACCTCACCCGCACGCTCGCCTTCGGCGGAGGCAAGCTCTACGTCTCCGTCGGCAGCAGCTGCAACGCCTGCGTGGAAAAAGAAGACGTGCGCGCGGCGATCCTGCAGATGAATCCCGACGGCAGCGGCCGCCGCATCTACGCCAGCGGGCTGCGCAACGCGGTCGGGCTGCTGTACCGCGACGGCAAGCTGTTCGCCACCAACCAAGGCTCCGACCATCTGGGCGATCAAAAACCCGATGAGACCATGTTCGTGGTCCAGGACGGCGCCGACTACGGTTGGCCGTATTGCTACTACAGCGGCGGCAAGCCGCTGGCCGATCCGAAATTCCCGCGCAAGGCCGGCTGCCTCAACGCGCCGAAGACGTTCTCGTTCTTCCCCTCGCATGCTTCGGCGCTGGGTCTGGCGTGGTTCCCCTCCACCGACAAGGGCGCGGTGCGCGATGAGTTCCTGGTCGCCCTGCACGGCGCCAGCAAGCTCAGCCTCAATCACGGCTATCGCATCGTCCGGGTCAAGGCCGACGGCCGTCCGGGCGGCGATCTGGTCAACGGCTTCCTCGCCGGCGGCAAAGTGCTCGGCCGTCCTTGCGACGTGCTGCGCACCGGCCCGGACAGCTTTTTGTTCAGCGACGACAAGAGCGGCGTGATCTACCGGGTGAGGCCGAAGCGGTGAGCGCCGGCGAATCGTCCATCGCCTTCGCCGGCGGCCAGGGCACGCCGACGCTGCGCGACCGCTCGCTGCGGTTGTTCATCGTGTTGTCGGCGTTCTTCTGCGTCAACGCGGCGCTGGCCGAGTTCATCGGGGTCAAGATCTTCGCCCTGGAAGACACCCTCGGCATCGCGCCGCTGCAATGGAATCTGTTCGGCCAGACCGGCTCGCTGAACTTCACCGCCGGCACCTTGCTGTGGCCGGTGGTGTTTCTGATGACCGACGTCATCAACGAATTCTTCGGCCGCCGCGGCGTGCGCCTGATCTCCTGGCTGGCCGCGATCCTGATCGCCTACGGCTTCGTGTTCGCCTTCGCCGCGATCGCGCTGGCCCCGGCGGGCTGGTGGGTCAAGGCCGCGCAGGCGCAGGGCGTGCCGGATTATCAGGCCGCGTTCGCGGCGATCTTCGGCCAGGGCATGTGGAGCATCGGCGGTTCGCTGGTGGCGTTCATGGTCGGCCAGTTGATCGACGTCGGCGTGTTCCACCGCATCCGCAGCGTCACCGGCGACAAGCACATCTGGTTGCGCGCGACCGGTTCGACCGCGGTCTCGCAATTGGTCGACAGCTTCGTGGTGCTGTACATCGCCTTCGTGCTCGGCCCGCAGCATTGGCCGATCCCGCAGTTCCTGGCGATCGGCTCGGTCAACTACGTCTACAAGATGCTGGCGGCGGTGGCGATGATTCCGCTGATCTATCTGCTGCGGATCTGGATTCACAGCTATCTGGGCCACGCGCGCGCCAAGCAGTTGCAGGACGAAGCCGCGGCGGACTGAGCGGGCCCGGGCGTTCCGGGCTCAGGCCAGACCCATCGCCTCGCGCACCTTCTCGCGATAACTCGCGCCGCTGCCCAGGCGCAGCCCGCTGGCCAGCCGCAGCAGATAGCGGCCGCCGTCGAGGTGTTCGATATCGCGCACCGCATCCATGCGCACGATCCTTGAGCGGTGGATGCGCACGAAACGGCGCGGGTCCAGCCGCGCTTCCAGGCCGCTCAAGGTTTCGCGCAACAGATAGGCCTGGCCGCTCGCGCGCAGTTCGACGTAGTTGCTTTGCGCGATCGCGCATTCGATTTCCTCCACCGCCAGCAGCCGCAGGCGCGCACCGACCGGCACCGCCAGCCGCTGCGGATAGGCCTCGGCCACCGCGCCCGCGGCAGGTTCGGACGGCGACGCCGCGCGCATCCGCCGGACCCGTTCCAGGGCCGCGTGCAGGCGCTCGGCCGAATACGGCTTGAGCAGGTAATCCGCCGCTTCCACGTCGAACGCGCGCAGGGCGTGCTCGGCGTGCGCGGTGACGAACACCACCTGCGGCCGCTGGTCCGGCGGCAGATTCTGCAACACCCCGAAGCCGCTCAGATCGGGCATGCGGATATCCAGAAACACCACGTCCGGACGCAACCGGCGCAAAGCCGCCAGCGCGCTGTCGCCGTCGCCGCATTCGGCCACCACCTCGACCCCGCGCTCCTGCCCCAGCAGCCGGCGCAAACGCGCGCGCGACATCGCTTCGTCGTCCACCACCACCGCGCGCAACGCCGTCGGATTCATGCGACCACCTCATGCGGCTGCCAACGGCGATACGGCAATTGCAGACGCACGCAGGTGCCGCCGCTGGGCCGCGCGCCGATCTCCAGGCGGTGATCGCCGCCGTACAAGCCTTGCAGGCGCGCGCGGGTGTTGCTCAGCCCCACCCCGGCGCCTTGCGGCGCGCTGCGCTGGCCGCCGTCGTCGCTGACTTCCAGGATCAGATGCTCGTCGCTGCGCTGCGCGCGCACCGACACCTCGCCCGGCGTGGTGCGGGTGGCCACCGCGTGATGGATCGCGTTCTCCACCAGCGGCTGCAACAGCAATTGCGGCACGCGCGCGTCGAGCAAGGCCGAATCGATCGCCCAGTTCATCCGCAGCCGCTCGCCCAGGCGGATTTTTTCGATGCCGATGTAATGATCGAGCGCGGCCAGTTCGTCGCGCAGGGCGATTTCCTGCTGGCCCGAGCTGTCCAGGTTGTGGCGCAGCAACGCGCCCAGATCGACCAGCATGCGGTCGGCGCCGTCGGGATCGCGATGGACCATCTCGGCGATGGAGTTGAGCGCGTTGAACAGGAAGTGCGGGTTGAGCTGCGCGGCCAGCGCATCCAGCCGCGCCCGCGCCAGGCGCGACTCCAGTTCCATCGTTTGCCGCTCGCGTTGGCGGGCGCGTTCGGCGTAGACCAAGGCGTGGGCGACGCCGACGATCATCCAGCTCATCAGCAGATTGTTGAGCACGCTGGCGGTGAGCAGCCCGCTTATCGACGGCAAGCGTTCGTACCAACCGATCATGCCGTTGAGCGCGAACACCGCGCCGGCGCGCAGCACGATCACCGCCGCCACCGCCGCGCTCTGCACCGCCAACGCGCGCACCACCCGGCCGGGTTCGATCGGATAACGCCGCACGCACCACAGCAGGCCCATCGTGATCGGCACCCACAACCACGCGCTGGCCATGTGCTGGCGCAACAGGTCCGGCCAGCCCGGCGCCTGCCCGCCGGCCTCGCGCATGGTCCCGACCTGGCCGACCCAGACCAGCCCGTTGAGGGTCCACCAGCCCAAGACCACCAGCCATAAAGTCAATCGATCGCGCATAAGCGCCGATGCTGGACCGCGTGCGCGGCGCTTGCAATCGCGGGCGTCGCGTTCATCCCGCGACCGCGCCCATTGGTCCCGCCGCGCGTGCGCCGCGCCCGCGGCGGTGCAGGCTGCGCCCACCTCCCCTCGCAAGGACACCGCCATGCGAATCCCCGTTCGAACCGCGCGCCTGACCGCCTTCGCCGCCTGCCTGTCGGCCGCCTTCGCCGCGTCCGCCGCCGATCAATGCCCGGAGCCGAAGATTTTCGAACCGGGCAAGATTTCCACGCCGCAGTGGGAATGGCGCTTGAGCTTCACCCCGAGCCGGCTGCGGGCGTACTGGGCCACCACCCGCGGCTGGTGGCCGGGCACGCGCGAGCAGGCGACCATCATGACCTCGTACTGGCGGCCCTCGGGCTGGAGCGCGCCGGAAGTCGCGCCGATCTCCGGCGTGCACACCGACATGGACCCGTTCGTGTCGCCGGACGGGCGCTATCTGGTGTTCTCCTCGGAGCGCCCGCGCCCCGATGGCGCGGTCAAGAAAATGGATCTGTGGATCGCCAAGCGCACTCTGCGCGGATGGAGCCAGCCGCGGCATCTGGGCGACGCGGTCAACAGCGCCGGCGATGAGCTGTATCCGAGCATGGACCTGCGCGGCAACCTGTACTTCGCCAGCGACCGCGCCGGCGAGTTCGACATCTACCGCAGCCAGCGGCTGCGCAACGGCGATTACGCGCCGGCGCAGAAGATCGAAGGCGAGGTCAACACCGCGCAGCGCTGGGAGTTCAATCCGGAAATCTCGCCCGATGGGCGCACGTTGTTGTTCGTGCGTCTGGATTTCCCCAACGATCCGTTGCCCGATGTCGGCTATGGCTGGGGCGATATCTACCGTGCGCGGCTGCGCGACGGGCGTTTTACCCAGGTGGCGAATCTGGGGCCGTGCATCAACACCCAGTGGGACGAGTTCCATCCGACGGTGCTGTGGGAGCGGGGGGTGTTGTTCTATGCGCGGGATATCGGCAAGCCGAGCGATTTTTACTATGCGCCGCTGCCGCGGGTTAAGGATTGAGTACACGGGCTGGTTGCCAAGCCCTCTCCAGAACGTCATCCCCGCGAACGCGGGGATCCAGCGACTTCATGGCCACGTCGCGATAAGGCACTGGATTCCCGCGTTCGCGGGAATGACGGTTGAGGGCGTGTCGCGAGGAAGCCCTGGATTCCCGCCTTCGCGGGAATGACGGCTTGAGGGGTATGTCGCGATGAAGCCCTGGATTCCCGCCTTCGCGGGAATGACGGCTTGAGGGGTATGTCGCGATGAAGCCCTGGATTCCCGCCTTCGCGGGAATGACGGCCGGAAGCGGCTGCGACAAGCCCCGGTAATCCTTCAGAACGTCATCCCCGCGAACGCTGGGATCCAGGGCCTTATCGCGACATGACTCCAAAGCCTCCTGCTCCGGCTTCCGCGCCGATCAGTCCCACAGCTCGCCAACAGCGGCACAAACGCGCAATCCATCCACCGCCGCATGACCTTCGGCTCATGCCCGCGCGCAACGCGCGGGCGAGCCTGCCAGTCCATCCGTCCGGATCGATCGCGACATGACCGCCTCCCCGCTCCGCCCGCGCGCGACCGCGCGCCGGGCCGCGTCGCTGCTCAGCGCCGCCATCCTCGCCACGCTGTGCGCCGCCGCGCCCGCGTTCGCCGCCGAAACCCAAACCACTGTCGCCGCCGACGCGCAGGCCGAATCCAAATCGGCCGCGACCGTGCAGACCAAGGGCCAGAAACTCGCCCGCCTGTACGACCAGTACTGGGAAGAAAACCTCAAGCTCAATCCACTGCTCGCCACCGCACAAGGCGACCGCCGCTACAACGGCGAACTGCACAACTTCGCCACCGCCGCATTCCGCAAGCAGCGGCGCGAGTTCATCGAACGCTGGCTCAAGACAGTCGAACAAGTCGGCACCCAAGGCCTGTCTGCGCAAGACCTGCTGAGCTACCAAATCTTCGTGCGCAGCGCCCGCATCGAACTGGAAGCCGAGCGTTTCCCCAGTTGGCTGCAGCCGATCAACCAGTTCAACAACTTCGCCGCCAGCGTCGCCCAACTCGGTTCCGGCGCGGGTTCGCAGCCGTTCAAGACCGTGCAGGACTACCGCGATTGGTTGCGCCGCGCCGGCAAAGTGCCGGCGGTGTTCGATCAGATGATCGCCAACAGCCGCGAAGGCGTCGAACGCGGCGTCGTCCAACCCAAGGCGCTGATGGTCAAGGTGCAGTCGCAGCTGGACGCGCTGATCAAGCCGCGCGCCGAAGACACCCTCTTCTGGAAGCCGGTGACCAATCTGCCGGCCTCGTTCTCCGACGCCGACAAAGCCCAGATCGCCCAGGACTACCGGCGCGCGATCGATACCGAACTGATGCCGGCGTACCGGCGCATGCGCGACTACCTGCGCGAGGACTACCTGCCCCACGCCCGCGACAGCGCCGGCCTGGCCGCGCTGCCCGACGGCGAAGCCTGGTATGCGTTCAACGCGCGCCGCTCCACCACCACCTCGATGACGCCCGCGCAGATCCACCAGATCGGTCTGGACGAAGTCGCGCGCATCCACGCCGAGATGGACAAGATCATCGCCGACACCAAATTCAAAGGCGGGCGGCGCGAGTTCTTCCAGTACCTGCAGACCGATCCCAAGTTCATGTTCAAGGACGAAGACGGACTGCTGGCGCACTACCGCGGGCTGGAAGCCAAGGTCAACCGCAAGATTCCCGAACTGTTCTCGCTGACGCCCAAAGCGCCGTTCGAGATCCGTCCGGTCGAAGCCTTCCGCGCGCAGTCGGCCGCGGGCGGCTCGTACATGCGCCCGAGCGAAGACGGCAGCCGCCCCGGCATCTTCTACGTCAACACTTACGATTTGCCGACGCGCAAAACCTGGGACGCCGAAGACCTGTACCTGCACGAGGCGATCCCGGGCCATCACTTCCAGCTGGCCTTGCAGCAGGAACTCGCCGACCTGCCCAAATTCCGCCGTTTCGGCGGCGAAACCGCGTTCTCGGAAGGCTGGGGCCTGTACGCCGAATCGCTGGGCAAGGACCTGGGCATGTACCAGGACGACATCGACCACTTCGGCTATCTGCAGAACGAACTGTGGCGCGCGATCCGCCTGGTCGTCGACACCGGCCTGCACAGCAAGGGCTGGACCCGCCAGCAGGTGATCGACTACATGCTGGCCAATTCGGCCGAAAGCCAAACCCAGTCGACCGCCGAAGCCGAGCGCTACATGGCCATTCCCGGACAGGCGCTGGCGTACAAGATCGGCGAGCTCAAGATCATGGAACTGCGCAAGCGCGCACGCGACGCTTTGGGCGCGCGCTTCGACATCCGCGAGTTCCACGCCGAAGTGCTCAAGGACGGCGCGGTGCCGTTGGAACTGCTGGATCAGAAGATCGATCGCTGGATCCAGGCGAAGAAGGCCTGAGCGTCGCCGAGCGATCCTCGCGACGCGTCGACCGTCACAGCAACGAGAGCCGGCACCGACACCGGCTCTCGTTCCAGCGAAAGTCGCCCCCCACCGCCCCGTCATTCCAGCGAAAGCCGAAACCCCACCACCGTCATTCCGGCGAAGCCGGAATCCCACCACCGTCATTCCGGCAAAAGCCGGAATCCATTTTGATCTTGCTCTCACCCTCCCAGAGACGACCGCCTTGCAAGCGGCCGTAAACCTCCTCTGCGGCCACCCGCCCTGCCGCAACGGCCCTCAACACCCCACGGCCGCACCACACACCAGCGACACGGCCCCATCCGCACCTGTCGCCCCGGCCGCCCAAGCCCCCCCTCGCCGCCAAGCGGGCACCACCCGCCCCGCCCACACCCACCCCATCAGCGCTAGGATTCGCTCGCAGGCACGCCAAACGCACCAATACCGTGTCCAAACGGCCTCCACAGCGAACAGCGCCACACCGCCTGTCCGCCCCAAGCGGCCGTTCCGGGGGATACAAAGCAGAAAAAATGTGACTGAAGCCGCATAATTGGGGGTTGCTGTGTCCCCCGATCGCCGGCCTGGCCGGTACCCGCCATCCCAACTCAGCCACGGATTACGGATGCCCCCGATTGCAGCGAACCCGTTTGCTTCCCCGCTCCGCAGCCGCCGCCCGCGGCCGGCGTCGATCTTGGCGAAGACCTGCCGCTTTCTCGCCGTCCTGGCGCTGTTTCTAGGCGTTTCCGGTTTCGCTCAGGCACAGGATTGGGCCTATCGCGTGCGTCCCGGCGACACTTTGTGGGATCTGGGCGCACGCCACCTGAAGGCCGGCATCAACTGGCGCCGGCTGCAGGAACACAACCGCATCAGCGACCCCTACCACCTGCCCCCGGGCACCAGCATGCGCTTCCCGATCGGCTGGCTGCGGATCGAGCCGGCCAAAGCGCGGGTGATCGCGGTGCGCGGCGCGGTCAACGTGCTGGCCTCGGACAAGACCCCCGCGGCGCTGGTCAGCGAAGGCATGCGCATCGGCATCGGCAGCCGCCTGGAAACCGGACCCGGCGCCAGCGCGACGCTGGAGTTCGCCGACGGTTCGCGGCTGATGGTGCAAGACAACAGCCGCATCGTCTTCGACGAACTCAGCAGCTACGGCAGCACCGGCATGGTCGACACGCGCATGCGCCTGCAGCGCGGCCGCACCAGCAACCGGGTGATTCCGGCCAAGGGCCCGGCCTCGCGCTACATCATCGAAACCCCGTCGGCGACCTCCAGCGTGCGCGGCACCCGCTTCCGAGTCAGCGCCGGCGACGCCGACAGCGGCGAGGCCGCGATCGATGCGACCGAAGTGCTCGAAGGCAAGGTCCAGGTCGGCGCGCAGCGCGGCCAGGTGCTGGTCAAGCCCGGCTTCGGCGCCATCGCCAGCGCCGGCGGCGCGCCCTCGCAGCCGATCGAACTGCTGCCCGCGCCGACCCTGGCGCGCGAGCGCACCCAACTGGAACAACTGCCCGCCACCGTCGCCTGGGCCGGCGTGCCCGGCGCCAGCGCCTATCGGGTCGAAGTGGTGCGCGACGACGCGCCGGAAGTGCTGCTGTTCGAAAGCCGGGTGACCGACACCCAACTGCGTATCGACGATCTGCCGGCCGGCCGCCAGCGTCTGCTGGTGCGCGCGATCGCCGGCAACGGCCTGAGCGGCCGCGACAGCGCGCAAGTGTTCACCGTCAACGACCAACCGCTGCCGCCGCTGACCCTCAACCCCACCGACGGCCAGACCCTGCACCTGCCCAAGCCGCGCTTCGAATGGGCGCGCGCGCAGGACGCCGTGCGCACCCGCTTGCAGATCGCCCGCGACGCCAACTTCGAGCAGCCCGTCGCCGACGCCGAAGTCGAAGGCCTGCGCTACCGCCCCGAACAGGCGCTGCCCCCCGGCGCCTACTTCTGGCGCGTGGCCTCGCGCGACGGCAACGGCCGCATCGGCCGCTTCGGCAACGCCTTGCCGTTTCAGATCAGCGACGCCCCGGCCGATCCCGGCCTGGAACCGCCGCAAGCGGCCAAGGGCCAATTGACCTTGCGCTGGCAAAAAGGCGAGCCCGGCCAGCGTTATCGTGTGCAGATCTCGCGCAAGCCGGATTTCTCGCAACTGCTGCTGGAGCAAGTGGTGGACGTGCCGCAGATCGAACTCAAGCGCCCTGGCGGCGGAACCTGGCACGTGCGCGTGCAGACCATCGAAGACGATGGCTACGCCGCGCCGTACGGCCCGACCCAGGAAATCCGCCTGCCCTGCCGTCTGTGCTACGGCGCCGGCGCGGCGGGCGCGGTGCTGTTGCTGCTGGCCTTATGACGCCCAACGCACTGTCCAGGCTGATGCGTGGCGGTGCGGTCCTGCTCGCGGCCGGTCTGGCCGCGTTGTTGACCGTCAGCGGCGCGACCTGGCGGTTCGACGATTTTCTCTACGATCTGCACCTCTCGCATTGGGCGTATCCGCCCGACGACGACGTGGTGATCGTCGCCATCGACGATCGCAGCCTCAACGAACTCGGCCAATGGCCGTGGCCGCGCGACATCCACGCGCAGATCCTCGACCGCCTGGGCTACGCCGGCGTGCGCGGCGTCGCCCTGGACCTGGTGCTGACCGAAGCCGACCGCAACGGCGACGAACACGACCGCACCCTGGCCACGGCGATGCGCCGGCTCGGCCGGGTCGCGCTGCCGGTGACCACCGCGCCGCTGCGCCAGAACGGCCCGCCGGTGGAAGTGCTGCCGACCCCGGTGATCGCCACCGCCGCGACCACGCTCGGCCACACCGACATCGAACTCGACGCCGAGGGCACCACCCGCGGCATGTACCTCAAGGCCGGCCTCGGCGATTCGCGCTGGCCGGCGCTGGGCCTGGCGCTGATCGGCATGGAACCCGGCACCGCGCCCAAGCCACTGCCCGGCCTGCGCCGTCCGGATTCGGTGCAAGGCTCGCCGTATCAATGGACCCGCGACAACTACGTACGCATCCGCTTCGCCGGCCCGCCCGGCACCTTCGGCCAAGTCTCGTATTCCGACGTGCTCAGCGGCCAAGTGCCGGCCGACCTGTTGCGCGGCCGCTGGGTGGTGATCGGGGTGACCGCGACCGGGCTGGTGCCGAGCTACCTCACGCCGATGTCCGAAGAAGTGCGCATGCACGGCGCCGAGTACCAGGCCAACGTGATCGAGATGCTGCTGCACGACCGCGCGATCGTGCCGCTGCCGATGCTGTGGCAAGCGCTGCTGGCGGCGGCGATGCTGGCCGCGGTGGTGTTGCTGATGCTGCAATCGCGCTACCAACGGCCGCTGCTGATCGCCAGCGCCGCCGCGCTGGCCACCGCCGCCGGCAGCGTGGCGCTGCTGCGTCTGGGCGACTGGTGGTTTCCGCCGGCCACCACCATCTTGATGATCGCCGTCGCGTACCTGGCGTGGATGGTCGGCCACCTGCGCCACTGGCGCCGCGAAGCCAACCTGGACACCTTGACCCGTTTGGGCAACCGCCGCCGTTTCGATCACGTTTTGCAGAACGAACTGGCCAGCGCGCGCCGCACCCGCGCGCCGTTGTCGCTGGCGTTGATCGACGTGGACTACTTCAAGGCCTACAACGACTCGGTCGGCCACCGCGCCGGCGACAAGCTGCTGCAGAAGATCGCCGAGATCATCGCCTCGCACGCGCGCCGCCCGCGCGATCTGGCCGCGCGTTTCGGCGGCGACGAATTCGCGCTGATCCTGCCCGACACCCACGTCGAGGGCGCTGCGCGGGTGGCCGATGGCATCCTCGACGATATGCGCAAGCTCGACGCTCGCTATGGGCAGGCGCATGAGGATCAGCGGGTGAGTTTGAGCATCGGCTTGTATACCTGCGTTCCGGGCGTGCACACGCACGTTCGCACCTTGTTCGATGGCGCCGATGCGGCGTTGTATCGGGCCAAGGAGAACGGGCGGGATCGGCGCGAGGCGGCGCGGTTGGGCGAGATTTGAGGCTGTCGCCAGGCTGAGGCCGCGATCTGTTTCGCGCGGTTCGAGCACCGATGGCGTCTCTACGCGTCTCGCACTTCACCCACTTGCACGCACAAACGATTGCCACCAGCCCTGCCCTTCTCCCGCCTGCGGCGACCGCAGGGAGTGCAAGGCTGAGAAGGTGCCCGAAGGGCGGATGAGGGCGCTGTTGCTGTTGCTGTTGCTCTTGCTGTTGCCGTTGCTCTGGCCCGGCGGCGCAACTAACTCGCGATAGCAGTTGGACACCCGAAGGGCGGCGCACAAGGACGTGCGCCGGGTTCCGTCGTGGGCAGGATA
>NZ_JBAMDI010000300.1:0-1364 GCF_036961695.1 Pseudomonas sp. CGJS7
TCGGCCAGTTGTGCCTGCCAATCGGCGGCCTCGCCGGTCAGCACCACATAACCGACCAGCTGCTTGCCGTCCGGTACCGTCACCACGGCTTCACGCACCAGGTCGTGTTCCAGCAGGCGCGCCTCGATCTCACCCAGTTCGATGCGCAGGCCACGTAGCTTGACCTGGTGGTCGATACGCCCGGCGTACTCGATCACCCCATCCGCGCGGTAGCGCGCCAGGTCGCCGGTGCGGTAGATGCGCTCGCCATTGCCGTATGGGCTCACGGCGAAACGCTCGGCGGTCAGCCCCGGGCGGCGGTGGTAGCCGCGCGCCAGGCCTGCGCCGGCCAGGTACAGCTCGCCCAGCACGCCCACCGGCACCGGTTGCAGCTCGGCGTCGAGGATGTAGCAGGCCAGGTTGGCAATCGGCTCGCCGATCGGCACGCTGTCGCGCCCTTCCTCGCGGCAGGTCCAGTGGGTCACGTCGATGGCCGCCTCGGTCGGGCCGTACAGGTTGTACAGGCCGGCCTTCGGCAGCTTGGCGAACACCTGCTGCTGGGCATCGGCCGGCAGCGCTTCGCCACTGCAGACGATGCGCGCAAGGCTGGTGCAGCGCGGCACGCCGCTGTCTTGCAGGAACGCCTGGAGCATCGACGGTACGAAGTGCAGCGTGGTGATGTTTTCGCCGGTGATCAGCTCGACCAGACGGGCCGGGTCGCGATGATCACCCGGCGCGGCAACCACCAGTCGCGCACCGGTCATCAAGGGCCAGAAGAACTCCCACACCGACACGTCGAAGCTGAACGGCGTTTTCTGCAACACGCTGTCGCGGGCATCCAGTCGATAGGCATGCTGCATCCAGCACAGTCGGTTGACCAGCGCCGAATGGCGGTTGCCCGCGCCTTTTGGCCGGCCTGTGGAGCCGGAGGTGTAGATCACATAGGCCAGGTTTTCAGGGGCCACCGCCACGTTCGGGTTGCGCGCGTCATCGGCGCCCGGTTCCAGGTCCAGCGCCAGGGTCTGCACGCCTTCGGCCAGCGGCAGTTGCAGGTGGCTCTGGGTCAGCAGCAGTTGCACGCCGCTGTCCTCGATCATGTAGCGCAGGCGCTCTTCGGGGTATTCCGGGTCCAGCGGCACGTAGGCGCCACCGGCCTTGAGGATGGCCAGCAAACCGACCACCATCTCCACCGAACGCTCCACCGCGATGCCCACCAGCACATCCGCGCCGACACCCAGGGCGATCAGGCGATGGGCCAGGCGGTTGGCGCGGGCGTTGAGCTGGGCGTAGCTCAGGCGCGTCTCGCCGAAGGCCAGCGCCGGGGCATCCGGGGTGCGCTGCACCTGGGCCTCGATCAGTTGCTGGATGCTCTGCTCCAGCGGGTA
>NZ_JBAMDI010000301.1:0-1353 GCF_036961695.1 Pseudomonas sp. CGJS7
TTTCGCGACGCAATTCCCACACGTCGCTTTCGACCTTCTGGACGCGTTGCTCGGTGTAGTTGTTGGCCTGATTCAGCGTGTTGGACAACCCGGAATTCAACTGATCGACGTTGACTGCATCGGTCGGCGCCACACCCGCGCCGACGTTGTGGATCGTCGTCGGTCCATGGCCGTTGGAATTCAAGGTTAGGCTGCCGTGGTTGACGCTGCCGTCGGGGTTCTTGTCGTACTGTACGCCGCCGCTCTGATAACCCTTGAGCTGCGCGACGTTCACCGCGTCGGTATCGGACTGGCCAGCAGCAACATTGGTGATCTTACGCTCCTGTCCCGCGGCACCGACCGAGACGGTGTTGTCCTGATTGGCCAGCGAACCCTTACCGATCGCTACCGAGTTTTCCGAAATGGCTTGCGCGCCGCTGCCTACCGCGGTGGAACCCGAACCGGCCGCTCCGCTGTCGTTGCCGAGGGCGATGCTGCCGTTACCGGTGGCCTTCGCGCCAGCACCGCCAGCCGCGGAGTTAGTACCGGTAGCCGAGGGGGCCGCGGTGTTGTCCTGGCTAACTTGGAACATCCCGGCCGCGCCCTTCTCGAGGTTGGTTACATCTCCTTCGACGACGGTGATGCGATTGTCGTTGTTGTGCACCGCGCCGGCGACAGCGCCGATTTGCGAATCGGTGTAGCTCTTCGACTCGGAGATTGCGTGGTTAACACCCGCCTGCACCTGACCGACATTCGCCGCATCATCGGCCGCGATGCCGGCTGCGACGCCGCCAATCGTGCGGCCGCCGACGTTAACTTGGCCGGTCGAGTTGCTGCTGCCGACATACGGCGCGTTGTAGTCGGTTTGCGCGCCCGCTGTCGTAGCCGCACCCGCGCCCAAAGCCACCGAGTTCGCGTGGCCGGCCTTGGCGTTCTTGCCGATAGCAACCGCGTCGCTGGCCGAACTAGTGGCGTTGTAGCCCATTGCCGTGGCCCCCGCCGCCTGCGCATGCGCATCCTCCAGAGGCAGGCCTGTGTCGTTGGTACGGACATAGCGGGCGCCGCGGCCGTTGTTGATGATGTAAGTGGCGTCCGAAGGACCAGCGACGTTGTACAGCTGCGCTCCGTTGATCCCATCGGTCGAGGTCGCGGAGACGCTGCCCTGGGCGACATTGCTGAGCTTGGTGCCACCGGTAACACCGCCATCGGAGCTGGTCGGTCCGGCGAAGGTTGCCTTGCCAAAGTCGACTTCGCCGGGATCCACCTGCTGGTCGCCGTCCAGGTCGTTCCAGTCGTACTTGATCGCACGCTCGCTGACTTGCGTCGTGCTGGAAGCCACGGCGTCGAGTTGCTTTTTGTTGACCGCATCATTGG
>NZ_JBAMDI010000302.1:0-1351 GCF_036961695.1 Pseudomonas sp. CGJS7
AGCCGCCTGGGCTTCGATCAGGCGATGCAGCGGCTGGCTCGGCGCGAACGTGGCCGGGGCGGTATTCCAGGCCTGTACCGCAGCCTGGCGTTGCTCATCATCGAGCAATTGCAAGGTCTCGACAGGCGCCTCAGCGCCCTGTTCGAGCATCTGCAGCAGCAAGTGACGCAGTTGCTGGCCGATCTGCTCGATGATCGCCGCGCTGAACGCCTGCCGGTCATAGCTGCAGCGCAGTGACAGGCTGTCCTCCAGGCCGACCGCCAGGGTCAGCGGATAGTTGCTCTGCTCCTGTGTGCGCACCGGGCCAAAGTGCAGCCCCGAGGGCGAACCACGCTCCAGGGCCTCGGCCACCGGGTAGTTTTCGAACACCAGCAGACTGTCGAACAGCGCGTCACCGCCCTGCCCGGCCCAGCGTTGGATGTCGAACAGTGGCGTGTGCTCCTGTTCGCGGATGCGCAGGTTGAGCGCCTGCAGATCGTCCAGCCAGTCGCCAAGCGCCTGCCCGGCGGTGCACGGCACGATCACCGGCAAGGTGTTGATGAACAGGCCGATCTGCTGCTCGATACCGGCCAGCTCGGCCGGTCGCCCGGCCACGGTGGCGCCGAACGACACGCAGTCCTGGCCGACACGACGCTGCAGCAACAAGGCCCAGGCACCCTGCACCAAGGTGTTGACGGTGACCTTGCGCTCACGGGCGAAGCGGCCCAGGCGCGCGGTGGTCTGCGCATCGATCGACAGGCTGTGCTCGTCGTAGCCATCGACACCGACATGTTGACAGGTGCTGGCCAGGCGAGTGGGCTCTTCCAGTGCGGCCAGTTGCTCGCGCCAGAAAGCTTCGCTCTGCACTCGGTCCTGACGCTGCAGCCAGCCAATGTAGTCGCCGAAGCGGCCCGCCGCCTGCGTGGGCCGCTCGCCACAGTAGCGTTGCAGCACTTCACCCAGCAGTTGCGCATTGCTCCAGCCGTCCATGAGGATGTGATGGCTGGTGTAGATCAGTGCATGGCGGTCATCTTCCAGGCGTACCAGCACCAGGCGCAGCAATGGCGCCTGCAGCACATCGAAGCCGCGCCCACGTTCTTCGGCGGCCAGTGTCGGGAGCGCCAGCGCAAGGTCATCACGACCGCGCCAGTCCAGCTCGCTGAACGGCACACGGGCCTCGCGCAGCACTACCTGAACCGGTTGGGCCTGGTCGGCGGACCAGACGAAGGCACAACGCAGACTGTCATGGGCCTGGAGCACAGCGTTCCAAGCCGCCTCGAAGCGTGCCACATCCAGACCTGCGACCTCGACCTGCATCTGGTTGATGTAGTCGCCGTCGCTCTCGCCGAACGTGGAATGGAACAGCATGGAA
>NZ_JBAMDI010000303.1:0-1287 GCF_036961695.1 Pseudomonas sp. CGJS7
ACGCGGCTATCAGATGCGACCCCCGAAGAATGGGCGACAAAGCGGCGCGAGCGCGATTCTATTTGCCGACACTGAATTTCAGAAGCTTCAGCGTGAGCACGATTGCCCGTTACGCGGCGCAGATAGAACAGCGAGTGTCCACGAAATGCTGGTAACTCCACGCCTTCGATTTGTATATCAACCACTCGCGTGTCGTCCAAGTGATACCCAGCGGCGGCCTGTCGGGAATTGAAGCAATGGAGATGGTCAGATCGGTCGGCATCAGCAGTACGGACAAACCCGCCACTCCCGTCGGCATGTGGGACACGCGCAACTGCGTGCCGCCGCGGTCGCCGGCAGGGCTTGCCGGATAGCAGCTCGACGTACTCGAAGACATCGCTTGCTGCTTTGCGAGGGGTTCTGTGAATCTCCGAAATTAATTAGCCGCCGCGCCGTGCAGGACTCCCGAGGCTACTGGCGGCGCGGTTTATGGTTTAGCCACAACGCGGCACCTAGCTAAGCGACAGGAAACGCCAGCAGTTGGGCCGCTGCGTTTCGACAGTGCTCAACGGCTAGTAGCCAAGCGCCCGCATGGCCACCAACGAATAGCTCAACAAGGTCCAGGAATCGGGGGCCAGCCACAGGTCGCGCAGGTCTGTACGTGGCTGTGACAGTTAAAGCTACGAAGTGAGGCGCGTGGCGATTCGTTGATCGAGCCCACCTCGCTGGAGCCCAGCGTCCACCGCCACCGTTCCGCCCGGTCCAGCGCTCGCTGGAACGCAGTTGGACGGATGTCCCAAGGATGTGTGCACCCGCCGCGTGCGGCGCAGGGATATTATCTGTGTATCCGTGCACGAGCGCGGCCGTTTGGGCCTGTGGACCAATCTCAATCAAGCGCATCAACTCGTCCTAGACCGGCATGGCGCTGCCGGCGGCGACCTAATCCTGCTGCGTCCCGACGCCAAGTTGCACACCGAGTGTTATCGCGTCCACTGAATCGACCAGTATCGTAGACAGCCAGCCGACTAAGCTAGCGACGATCAGCGCCAAGCCTAGTTCTATCATCGGATAAGTAAGCGCGGATCCGCGCGGCATACGTTCAGCCTTACGCCGCAACTCGGCGGCGTTGTCGGGAAAATCGGCTTGCTCGTATTTGTCGGCCAGTGCCGAAATGTGCGGGTGGCTATCCCGCGCGAGCCGAAAACCCACTTCGGCAAGACTGTGAAAATATCAATGTCTCGCCGCCCAACCAAAACTCTCTAAGCAGGACTGGCTCTTCCATTGGTCTAAATCGAACGCGAATCATAA
>NZ_JBAMDI010000304.1:0-1253 GCF_036961695.1 Pseudomonas sp. CGJS7
GCCGATGGCAGGCCGGCGCCCATGGTCGCCAGGGCGTTGTCCAGCAGCACGGTGTTTGGCTTGTGCGCTTTGTAGTTGCGGGCGAACCAGATCTTGTAGATGCCGTTGTCCAGGGCGACGATGCCTTCGGACGGCAGTACACGACGGATGTCAGCCACCATGCGCTGTGGGTAGACCGGGAAGCGGTCGTCGTCGGCGCCTTCGGCGATCTGTGCTTCGTTGGCTTCACGGATGGCCATCAGGCGGGTGAAGTCCCAGTGCGACGTGTCGTTCAGTGCTTCACTGATCTGCCACACGGCGTTGGCGATGTCGCCGATCACTTCTACTTGCGGGAAGTACACGGCATCGACTTCGGCAGAGCGGAAGTTGATGTGGATGACTTCGGTGCCGCCACGAACCATGAAGAACGGTGGCTTCTCGATCACATCGTGGCCGATGTTGATGATCAGGTCGGCGGCTTCGACAGCGCGGTGAACGAAGTCGCCCGACGACAGCGCAGCGTTGCCGAGGAAGCGCGGGTGGCGCTCGTCGACCACGCCTTTACCCATCTGGGTGGTGATGAACGGGATGCCGGTCTTGTCGATCAGCTGCTTGAGGACCTTGGCGGTCATCTTGCGGTTGGCACCGGCACCGATCACCAGGATCGGATTGCGCGCGTTCTGCAGTTTTTCGACGGCAGCTTCGATGGCCACGTGCTCGGCCAGCGGGCGGCGGTGCAGGCTGCGCGGGATCGGCAGCGCGTCGGTCTGCTCGGCGGCGATGTCTTCCGGCAGCTCCAGGTGCACCGCACCCGGCTTTTCTTCTTCGGCCAGGCGGAAGGCTTCGCGCATGCGGGCCGGGATGTTGTCGGCCGAGGCGAACTGGTGGGTGTACTTGGTGATGGGGTCCATCATGCCGCACACGTCAATGATCTGGAAGCGACCCTGCTTGGACTTCTTGATCGGCTTCTGCCCGGTGATCATCATCATCGGCATGCCGCCCAGGTAGGCGTAGGCGCTGGCGGTCACCAGGTTGGTGGCACCAGGGCCGAGGGTCGACAGGCTGACGCCGGTCTTGCCGGTCAGACGACCGTAGGTGGCAGCCATGAAACCTGCAGACTGCTCGTGACGGGTCAGTACCAGCTTGATCTTCGACTTGCGCAGGGATTCGAGCAGGTCGAGGTTTTCCTCACCGGGAATGCCGAATACATACTCGACACCTTCGTTTTCCAGGCATTGCACAACGACATCGGCGGCCTTGGCCATTTGGGCCAT
>NZ_JBAMDI010000305.1:0-1213 GCF_036961695.1 Pseudomonas sp. CGJS7
CGGTTAGCGAAACCGTCTGGCCCGCCATGGCATCGCATTCAGTCATGCCATGGCGGGCTCCTATCTTAGTTCATCGCATTCACGATCAACTCGACCCGACGATCGGGTTGCAGGCAAGCGATCAAATGACTCTTGTTGAGCGAATCGGAGCACTGGGTGACCGGACTGGACTCTCCGGCCCCGCGGGCTACCACAGAACCGGCATCAACCCCCTTTCCGATAAGAAACTGACGCACGATATCGGCGCGGCGCTGCGACAGGGCCATATTAGCCTGATAGCTGCCGATGCGATCGGTATAGCCGATGACTTGGACGGATGCTCCGCCGGCCGACTTGATCTGCTCCGCTATGGCCGTCAGTTGCGTCTGGCCGTCGACGAGAATGTCGTGGAGATCGGATTTAGAGTAGGTAAACAGCGCATCGCCCGATAAGTTGATGCGCCTGGGCTGCGGTTCGACGCGAAGGGCCGCGGGAGCGGGAACTGATGCGGCGGCCACCTGTGGTTCGGCTAACACGGCCTCGCAAGCGCTGCCGGACCAGTGGCTGCTTTCGGTCAACTTGTCGGAACCAAAAATCACTTGGTACTGGCACGTGGTGACCTTGCCGTCCGCGCGAAAATGGAAAATGTAGTTCCATTCCCGCACGCCGAATACGCCTTCGCGGAAGTGCGGCCGGCCCAGCAGATCGTATACTTGATTCTTGGTCAGGCCCGGTGCCATCTTGCGTACGTTTTCGGTCGACGGATAGGAACCTTCCTTGATCACTGCCCTATCCAGGCTCGGGAATCGAACTTCGATGTCGCCGCCATTGCCGGTCTTGGCAACGCCGCACATCGGCACTGCCGCCAGCATGGCGTATGCAAGCAGCGTGGTGAATTTCTTATTGATGTCGCTCATTGCGATTATCTCGTTGTGATGCAAATGGATTGACCTTGCCACCCGCCGAAGCGATCGCATATGCAACCGCTCCGGCGAGCGCATGGAGCTTTACCACTGAATACCCGCGCCCACGGTCACACCCCAGTCGCCAGTGGTGGTACCGCTGCCCTGCAGCTTGTAGACATAGCGGCCGTTCTCGGTGATCGTCGAAACTCCGATCGCGAGACCCGCTTCGCCTTGGTAGGAGCTGGCGGCCATGGAGGCCATGCTCTTTCCGGGCAGGTAGGCCTGGGGCAGGCCCGCCATCGCCATGGCGGCCGCCGTGCCGCCGCGCG
>NZ_JBAMDI010000306.1:0-1148 GCF_036961695.1 Pseudomonas sp. CGJS7
TCGGCGGCAACATCGTCGTCAGCAAGACCGGTGCGGACGATAACGTCAACTTCGATCTGGCCGACGACATCACCGTCAACAGCGTCGTTGCGGGCAACAGCCGCCTCGACAATACCGGTCTGACCATCACGGGCGGCCCGAGCGTGACCTCGGCCGGCATCAACGCTGGCAACCAAGTCGTCAGCAACGTCGCCGCTGGCGTCGCGGCTACCGATGCGGTCAACAAGAGCCAACTCGATGCGGTCTCCGGCGGTTCCACGACCCTGGGCATGAACTTCACCGGCAACGACAACGCCGCCGGCGATGTGCACCGCGACCTGGGCCAGACGCTGTCGATCCGCGGCGACGCCGCTACGGCTGGCACCTATTCGGGCGCCAACCTGAAGACGGTGACCGACCCGACCACCGGCGCGATCAACGTGCAGTTGGCCGAGTCGCCGAAGTTCGGCAACGTGGTGGTCAACGACGGCGGCGCCGGCAAGATCACCGGTGTGACCGCGGCTGACCTGAGCGCGGCGAGCACCGATGCGGTCAACGGCTCGCAGCTGTTCCAGACCAACGAAAACGTCGCGGCGCTGGACGGCCGCGTGACCACGGCCGAGGGCGACATCACCAACCTCGACAACCGCGTCACCAACAACGAAGGCGCCATCACCAACCTGCAGAACCAGGTCGGTCCGACCGATCCGGCGTACCTGGAACAGAACGGCCGCGGTACGCGTTATGCGCGCACCAACGACACCGGTCTGGCTCAGGACGATGCGCACGCGCAAGTCGCCGGTTCCACTGCGGTCGGTTACAACGCCGTCAGCTCCGCTGCCGACGCGGTGGCCATCGGCCGCAATGCGCAGGCCAGCCATGTCGGCAGCGTCGCTCTGGGCGCGGGTTCGGTCGCCAACGGTGCCAGCCTCGGCAACGCGGCTTACGTTCCGGTGGCGTCGACCTACGCCGTGGCCGGCACGATGCCGGTGGGCGAGGTCTCGGTCGGCGGGGCCAACAGCGAACGCCGTCTGACCAACGTCGCGGCGGGTGCGGGCGATACCGACGCGGCCAACATCAGCCAGTTGAAGGCGGTGGAAAGCAAGGTGTCTTCGCTCGGCCAGGATTCGCTGTTGTGGGATCCGGCCGCCAACGGCGGCGCCGGCGCC
>NZ_JBAMDI010000307.1:0-1128 GCF_036961695.1 Pseudomonas sp. CGJS7
CCGTCGGTGTCGAGCATCGAGATTGAAGGCAACAAGGCGATCAGCACCGAAGACCTGATGAAGGGCCTGAAGCAATCGGGCCTGGCCGAAGGCGAGATCTTCCAGCGTGCCACCCTCGAAGGTGTGCGTAACGAACTGCAACGCCAGTACGTGGCCCAGGGGCGCTACTCGGCCGAGGTCGACGCCGAAGTGGTGCCGCAGCCGCGCAACCGTGTGGCGCTGAAGATCAAGATCAACGAAGGCACCGTCGCCGCCATCCAGCACATCAACATCGTGGGCAACAACGTATTCGATGATGAGACCCTGGGTCAGCTGTTCGAGCTGAAGACCACCAACTGGCTGTCGTTCTTCAAGAACGACGACAAGTACGCCCGTGAAAAACTCTCCGGTGACCTGGAGCGCCTGCGTTCCTACTACCTGGACCGCGGCTACATCAACATGGACATCGCCTCCACCCAGGTGTCCATCACGCCGGACAAGAAGCACGTCTACATCACCGTCAACATCAACGAAGGCGAGAAATACACCGTTCGCGACGTGAAGCTGTCCGGTGACCTCAAGGTGCCGGAAGACCAGGTCAAGTCGCTGCTGCTGGTGCAGCCGGGGCAGGTATTCTCGCGCAAGGTGATGACCACCACGTCCGAGCTGATCACCCGTCGCCTGGGTAACGAAGGCTACACCTTCGCCAACGTCAACGGCGTGCCGCAACCCAACGACCAGGACCACACGGTCGACATCATGTTCGTGGTCGACCCGGGCAAGCGTGCCTACGTCAACCGCATCAACTACCGCGGCAACACCAAGACCGAAGACGAAGTGCTGCGTCGCGAAATGCGCCAGATGGAAGGCGGCTGGGCGTCGACCTACCTGATCGACCAGTCCAAGACCCGTCTTGAGCGCCTGGGCTTCTTCAAGGAAGTCAACGTCGAGACCCCGCAGGTGCCTGGCACCGACGACCAGGTCGACGTCAACTACAGCGTCGAAGAGCAGGCCTCCGGCTCGATCACCGCCAGCGTCGGTTTCGCCCAGAGCGCCGGCCTGATCCTGGGTGGTTCGATCAGCCAGAGCAACTTCCTCGGTACCGGTAACAAGGTATCCATCGGCCTGACCCGTTCGGAATACCAGACC
>NZ_JBAMDI010000308.1:0-1034 GCF_036961695.1 Pseudomonas sp. CGJS7
CTCGGCTACTGCAACTTACCAACGAGAATGACGAGTCATACCGCTTCGACTGGGACGAACTGGACCGGCTGGTGGCACAAAAAGACCTGGATGGCAGTGGCCGCCTCTATGCCTACAACGTGCTGGATGAGGTCACTCGTCTTACCCATGTGCCCTCGCCTGACGAGCAGCCACCCCTGTCCGACAACGCCCCACCGACACGGACGATTGCCATCCGCCATGACTTCGAGCGGGACGCAATCGGCCGGCTTGTCAGCAAGCGCACCGAAGATGGCACCACCGACTACCGCTACGACGCCGCCGACAATCTGCTGTCCATCACCTTCACTGACAACAAAGGAGAAAAACAGCAACTCGACTACACCTACGACGCCAACGGGCAACTGCTCAGCGAAACCAACAGCGCTGGCTTGCTGCAGTACCGCTACGACGAACTGGGCAACCTGCAGACGCTGGTCCTGCCCGACCAGCGCGAACTCAACCACCTGTACTACGGCAGCGGGCACCTCCATCAGATCAACCTGAACGGCCGGGTCATCAGCGATTTCGAGCGTGATGCGGTGCACGATGAGGTCCTGCGCACCCAAGGCAAACTGGTCACCCGCACACGCTACGACACCAGCGGTCGCCTGGCCGGCAAGGCTATTCACTACCGCGATGCCCCTGCTGAAGTACTGCCACTGCTGGACAAGGCCTATCGCTACGATGCCAGCGACAACCTGATTGCCGAGGTACTGACCCAGACCCAGCGCCGCGGGATGACCAACGCTGCCAATGACGAAAACGCGCATCTCGAACAGATCATCGGCCGATTCCAAGATCTGCCCCACACGGGCAAGACTTATTCGGGACACAACCGTTACGGCTACGACCTCAACGAGCAACTGCAAACCGTCCAGCAGTCACGCCCCAACTGGCAAGCCACGCAGGTCGAGGATTACAAATACGACAAAGCCGGCAATCTGTTCGACGGCCCCAAGCTCAATGGCCTGATCAAGCACAACCGGGTGTTGGTGTATCAGGACAAGTGCTAT
>NZ_JBAMDI010000309.1:0-1034 GCF_036961695.1 Pseudomonas sp. CGJS7
GTCGGCTACTGCAACTCACCAACGAGAATGACGAGTCATACCGCTTCGGCTGGGACGAACTGGACCGGCTGGTGGCACAAAAAGACCTGGATGGCAGTGGCCGCCTCTATGCCTACAACGTGCTGGATGAGGTCACTCGTCTTACCCATGTGCCCTCGCCTGACGAGCAGCCGCCGCTGTCCGACAACGCCCCGCCGACACGGACGGCTGCCATCCGCCACGACTTCGAGCGGGACGCAATCGGCCGGCTTGTCAGCAAGCGCACTGAAGATGGCACCACCGACTACCGCTACGACGCGGCCGACAATCTGCTGTCCATCACCTTCACAGACAATAAAGGAAAAAAACAGCAACTCGACTACACCTACGACGCCAACGGACAATTGCTCAGCGAAACCAACAGCGCTGGCTTGCTGCAGTACCGCTATGACGAACTGGGTAACCTGCAGACGCTGGTCCTGCCCGACCAACGCGAACTCAACCACCTGTACTACGGCAGCGGGCACCTGCACCAGATCAACCTGAACGGCCGGGTGATCAGCGATTTCGAGCGTGATGCGGTGCACGACGAGGTCCTGCGCACCCAAGGCAAGCTGGTCACCCGCACACGCTACGACACCAGCGGTCGCCTGGCCGGCAAGGCTATTCACTATCGCGATGCCCCTGCTGAAGTGCTGCCGCTGCTGGACAAGGCCTATCGCTACGATGCCAGCGACAACCTGATTGCCGAGGTACTGACCCAGACCCAGCGCCGCGGGATGACCAACGCGGCCAATGACGAAAACGCGCATCTTGAACAGATCATCGGCCGCTTTCATGACCTACCCCACACGGGCAAGACTTATTCGGGACACAACCGTTACGGCTACGACCTCAACGAGCAACTGCAAACCGTTCAGCAGTCACGCCCCAACTGGCAGGCCACGCAGGTCGAGGATTACAAGTACGACAAGGCCGGCAATCTGTTCGACGGCCCCAAGCTCAATGGCCTGATCAAGCACAACCGGGTGTTGGTGTATCAGGACAAGCGCTAC